>JAICXG010000043.1 GCA_025980625.1 Chthoniobacterales bacterium | reverse complement strand
GACGCTTTGAACTGAAGCAAAGTATGAAAGACGAGCCGTTGCGGGTTGATCCGAAGACCGGCGAACCGGTGCGGCGCGTCATCTCCGGCGGCTACGGCGTCCACGTGGCGGGCAACGCCGCGCCCGCGCCAAAGCGCAACACCGGCTGCGGGCCAGGTTGCGGTTGTCACTGAAGCCGGCGTAGCACGACGCCGTCACTTTCGCGATGCGTCTGGCCGCTAATCCTTTTCGCGCGCGTGTTGAAACGAAGCGGCCATTCGTGCGTTGCCGTCGGCGTCACGACACGAAAAACTTCCGCGTTGTGCAATCGGGTGCGATGTGTAGCTTTTTCGTCCCCGCCCAGGCATTCGTCCAGACGCACGCGCACCGCTAGCTCAATTGGCAGAGCAAGTGACTCTTAATCACTGGGTTTCAGGTTCGATTCCTGAGCGGTGCAGTTCCTTTTTCTGTAACCGGGCACGGTTGGCGTCTGTCTGGTTTGGTGGGAGACTTGCTCTATGGAATCGATGTCGCTAAGGGAAAAAAACGGACAAGTCAGGCGTGTAATCGTTTTCACCGCTCTGATTTTGTTCTTGAGTATGGTGGCGAGCGAGGCCCAGCGCGAGAATCGCCGCCATCGCAGGGGGCAGGGCGACGAAGAGGAGGTTCGCACCTACGGCGACACGGTTTATGCAACGGCGGACGACGGCGCACCATTGACGTGGAAGGTATTTCCCGCTGAGGGCCCGGGCCCGCACCCGGCGGTGCTGGTGATTCATGGCGGTCATTTCTGTTCGACTCCGGGTAGTCCCAACATGATGCGGGCGGCGCGCGATGCGGCCGCGGCCGGTTTCAATGCTTTTCTGACGGATTATCGATTGGCGCCGCCAGGGCGAATACCAGGCCAAAAGTCGTCGGGACGATATCCGGACCAGACGAATGATTTAAAGAAAGCGGTGCAGGCAGCCCGTGCCTACCCCGGAGGGAACGGCAAGGTGGGCGCGATCGGCGGTTCCGGGGGCGCGTCGCACGTGGTTTATCTCGCGGCGACGGGAACGAAGGGCGACGATCGGCTGGATGCGGGCGTAGGACTCTCGGGAGCCTACGATTTCGTTGATCTCGAGTCGCAGCCGCGGCAAATCGTCCGGCGCAAGATCGAGAACTATGTCGGCTCCGACAGCGCCGAAGCAGCGCGCAAAGCGGCTCCGATTACCTATGTTGATGCGACGGTTTCAGCTCTTTACCTGGTCGCATCGGATAATGAATCGATGCCGCCGGATCAGTTGCCGGCTTTGGTGCGGAGATTGAACCAGGTCGGCGCGACAAATTTCAAGCAGGTGTTGCGCACCAACAGCCAGCGGCACGCCTTCAGCAATTGGCCGGAAGTTAAAGAGCAGGCCCTTGATTTTCTCAAGCAGGCGTTGGGTGCTCCCGGCGGCGGGGCGACCTCGAGCAGTCCGGTCGCGTCGCCAGCGAGCTCCGCGGCCGCTGTTTCGGATCGTTAGGCGTTAGGCGTTAGAATTGCAATCCGCGTCGGCAAGGCTGGCGAAATCATTGTACTGCTGCGCAATTGGCATCCTGCGGCCGAGACCAAAGGCGCGGCTGGTGACTTTAAGGCCGGGAGCGGCCTGGGCCCGCTTGTATTCGTTCAGATCGACCCGCCGTTGCACCCAGCGCACTGTTTTTTCGTCAAATCCGCGGGCAATAATTTCCGTGCCGCTGAGATTTTCCTCGACGTAGAGTTGCAGGATCTGGTCGAGAATGTCGTAGGGCGGGAGGGAATCCTGATCGACTTGGCCGGGCCTCAACTCGGCGCTCGGCGGCTTCTCGATTGTCGCGCTGGGAATGATTTCGCGGTCGCGATTAATCCAGCGTGCGAGCTGATAAAGAAGCGTCTTGGGAACGTCGCTGATGACGGCAAGCCCGCCCGCCATGTCACCGTAAATTGTGCAGTAACCGACCGCCAGTTCGCTCTTGTTCCCGGTGGTGAGAAGGAGGTGGCCAAACTTGTTTGAGAGCGCCATCAGGATCATGCCGCGAAGTCGTGATTGCATGTTTTCTTCCGTCGCGTCCTCGGGCAGGCCGGCGAAGATTTTTTTGAATTGCGCTTTGAAGACACGGAACGCGTCGCCGATCGGAATCTCCAGAATACGGATGCCGAGATTGCGCGCGAGGGCGAGCGCGTCATCAATGCTGCCGCGGGACGAGTAGGGGCTCGGCATCGAGACACCGACGACGTTTTCCCTGCCTAACGAACCGGTGGCAATCGCGGCGACGACCGCGGAATCGATCCCGCCGCTCAGGCCGAGAACCGCCGCCTTGAAGTGACATTTTGCGAGGTAATCGTGCACGCCTAACGAGAGCGCGCCATAAAGTTCGGCCATCGGCTCCGGCGGCGGAACCGCAAGCGCGGTTGTCGCGTCGGTCTCGACAACTGCTTCGGCGCTTTGAAAAGAAGGGAGCTGAGTAATGAGCTGGCCGGCCTGGTTGAAAGCAATCGAGCTGCCGTCAAACACGAGCTGATCGTTTCCACCGACGACGTTGCAATAGACAATCGGGCAGCCATAGCTGCGCGCGAGCGCGGCCACCATTTCGCGCCGGACCGCCAGTTTCCCAAGGCCGAAAGGTGAGGCGCTCAGGTTAACGATGATCTCGGCTCCTTTGCTCGTTAGGCCGCGGACCAGTTCTGTCTCATAAAGCGGCCGTGGCAGATAGTCCTCGGTCCAAATGTCTTCGCAGATCGTGACTCCGATCCGATGGCCGGCGACGGTGAAAATCTCTCCGCCGCAACCGGGTTCGAAATAGCGATCCTCATCAAAAACGTCGTAAGTCGGCAGAAGAGTCTTGAACGTCCTGCGAATTGGCTGTCCGCGTTCGAGCAGGGCGGCGGCATTATAGAAGGCTTTGCCGCGTCCTTCGTTGCGATCGACATAGCCGACCAGAAGGGGCGCCTCGCCGATGCAGTGGTGCAGGCGGGAAATGGCTTCGAGATTTTGCGGGACGAAGCGCGACTTGAAGACGAGATCCTGCGGTGGATAGCCGGTTGTCGCCAACTCGGGAGCGAGCACCAATTCAGCCCCGGCAGCAGCGAGGCGCCGGTATGCGGCGAGGATTTTTTCGAAATTGCCGCGCAGGTCGCCGACGGTGGGATTGATCTGCGCGATGCCGATCCTCATGTCTGTTGCAGGTTAGCCGCGCGGGAAGCGCGGGCAACGGCTTTCCCCAAGACCGCCACTTGGAACTACGCGTCCGTCGCTTCCCGGGAGCTGACGTGCCGACGAGGTGACACCATCCAGCTCAGTGGGCGAGCAGGACTTGTTCGTCTTTTTTGTAGGCGCCGTTCAGTGCGTCGTCGGCGCCTTCCACAAACACGATCGCCCATTGGATGAAGCAGGCCGCAAGAAAAGCGGCTACCACACAGAGCGCGAGTTTTTGCAGGAACGTCGGATGCATTCCAAGGCTTTGTGCAGCAGGAGCGATGCCCCTCACCAAAATCCCCACTGCCGGGTGGCTAAAATCCAGCAGCCGAGGGCGAGATTGGTCAGAGCATGAGCGAGCGCGCAGGAGGTAAGGCTCTTCGTTCGGTAGGCAACAACATTGTAGAGAACGCCGGCGATCAGCGCGGCCGGCCAATCGGGTCGGGCGTGAGAGAGGGCAAAAGCGAGTGTCACGAGGGCAAAGGAGAACCAGGAGAAAGTGCCAAACGGAACAGCGTCGAATTGTTCCGCGATCAGGTAACGCAGCAGAAAACCGCGCCAGAAAATTTCTTCGAGCAGCGGGACGACCACGACGAGGCGGAGGAATCGGAGCGAGAGAATCGTCCAATAGAGCGGCGGCGAACTGGCAAGTGCATCGAGATTAAATCCGACGACGCGATCGGGAAACCCGAGAAATTGTTGTGGCGCGATCCAGACCGCGAATACGAAGAACGCGACGACGATCGCGAAGAAAGCGCGTCGCAGAGGGTGGAACTCGTATTGGCGGCGGAAAAACAGCAGCACTGCGGCGCAGGCGAGCGTTTGCAACGGGTAGACCCAAAACTCGGGCATGGCTCGCCAGAGTGGCGCGCCGCTCGGCCGCGGCAGCCTGGTGGCGCCGAAAAGCAGGGCGAAAAGCAAGATCGGCGCGACGTGGGCAAAGAGCCGGCGTTGATCGGCAGGGCCGGCGATTCGATCTGGTTGCATCGCGACGGAGAGTAGCCGGGCAGCGCTTGAGCGGGAGAAAAAAATCCTCGTCGCGCTCGTTAGGTACAAAGAGATTGGCAACTTTTCCGCGAATGTGCGAAGAATCAGGCCGCGCGGGAAATCACGATGGCTTCACTGCAGATCGTTCACCTCGAGACTAACGACGCCGATGCTGAACGGATCGGCGCAGAATTGCAGAGCAGCGGGATCCTGAGCGGTCTCGTTCGGGTGCGCAACGAGCAGGAACTCTGGGACGAGATTTCCCAGCAGCCGGTAGATCTCATTCTCGCCAACGCCAGGTGTCTGCAGGGTGAGCCAAGCCACGTTCTCCGACTCGCACGCGACAAACGGCCCGATATTCCGTTCATCTTTGTCGCTGATTCCGGTGACCCGGCTCATGTCGGTGAAGTGATCCGCGCCGGCGCCACCGACTTCCTTTTCAACGAATACCTGCCCAAACTCGTGCCGGCGATTCGGCGCGCCGTCCGCGAAACCTGTACCCGGCGCGACCTGGAGCGGACGCGTCGTGAGCTGGCGCGTCACGCCGAGCTGCTCGATCTGGCTAACGACGCCATCGTCATCTCCGATTCCATGGGAAAAATCTCCTACTGGAATCGCGGGGCCGAGCGCCTCTACGGCTGGTCGCGCGAAGAGGCCGCTGGGCGTGACGTTCATCAACTACTGCACACCGGCCCGGTAGAGCGGCTTGCCGAGGTCATGTGCGCCCTCCAGCAAACGCAGCATTGGGAGGGGGAGATCGAACAGGCCTGCAAAGATGGGCGGCGTATCGTCGTCTCGACGGGTTGGACTCTCCAAGGCGGAGTGCCCGATGCGCCCCTGCTTCAGTTGAGCATTGATGCCACCGAGCGGAGACGGACGGAGGAAGCCCTTCGCCGCAGTGAGGAGCGCTATCGCAGTTTTATCGATGAGGATCTCACCGGTAACCTCATGATGAAACCCGATGGTTCGATCGTCACCTGTAATCCTGCCTTTGCGCGGATCTTCGGGTTCGATTCGGTGGAAGAAGCAACCAAGGCGAATTTCTTTTCGCTGCTGCACACCAAAAAGGAGGGCGTCGAGTTCATGGGCAACCTCCGCCCTAACGAAAGCATTCACCGGCAGGAATTGGAGATGCGGCAACGGGACGGCGACGCGGTTTACGTCGTGGCTAAATTCGACGGCCACTTCGACGATCTCGGCCGCTTGACCGAGGTGCGAGGTTACCTCTTTAACGACACCAAACGCAAACGGCTCGAGCAACAACTCATCCAGGCGCAGAAGATGGAAGGTCTTGGTACCCTGGCCGGCGGAATCGCGCACGATTTCAACAACATCCTCGGCATCATTCTCGGTTACACCACCCGTTTGGAGGATTGGAAGAAACATCCCGAGCGCATGCCGGAGGCGATCAAGGTGATTCGAGATGCCGTGGGACGCGGCGCCACGCTCGTGCAGCAACTGCTGACTTCGGCGCGCCAGACCGAGGCGCACTTGTTCCTGGTCGACCTCAACGCGGTCGCCGCCGAACTGGAACAAATGCTTGCAGCCACTTTTCCGAAAACGATCGACTTTGTTCTCCATCTCGCGCCCAATCTGCCCCTGGTCAAAGCCGACCGCAGCCAAATCCACCAGGTGCTGCTTAACCTTTGCGTCAATGCCCGCGATGCGATCCCGCACGACGGCATGATCACACTCGCCACGAGCGAGACCCGGGGCGACGAGCTGCGGAAAATTTTCGGCGGAGTCAGTGCCGAACTCTATGTCTGCATTCGGGTCATCGACAACGGTGTCGGCATCAGCCCGCAGGTGAAGCCGCACATTTTCGAACCCTTCTACACCACAAAAGAGCGAAGCAAAGGAACCGGCCTCGGGCTCTCCGTCGTCTACGGCGTGGTTAACAACCACCGCGGGTTTATCCAGGTGGAGAGTGAGCCCGGACACGGCACGACCTTTAGCATTTACCTGCCGGTCGCGACCGAAGGTGAGGCGCAGCGTAATGGCCGGATCGCCCGGCCCGCTGATCCCGGGCGCACAGTTATGCTCGTTGAAGACGAGGAATTGCTCCGCGAACTCGGTGTCATGATGTTGGAATCAGATGGCTTTCGCGTGCTCGCGGCGCGCGACGGCTTGGAAGCAGTCGAGATGTTTGAATCGCACGCCGACGAAATCGGCCTAGTCGTCTGCGACCTTGGGCTGCCCCGGCTCGGCGGCCGCGATGTTTTTCTGCGGATGAAAGAAATCAAACCGAGCGTGCGCGCGATCGTCGCCAGCGGTTACCTCGAGCCCAACCTGCGCACCGAGATTTTGCGCGCCGGCGTGCTCGATACCGTGCAAAAGCCATACGACTTTCGCGAGATGATGGAGAGAATCCGCTCGCTTCTCGGTCAGCCACAGATCGAAGACGACCGCCAGCCGCAACTCTTTTAAGTGGGTTCGATGAGCGCGATTCAGCCGCATCATCGCACATCACTGGCCCTCGGTTGGGAGGCGGCCAAAGCGAACCTCGCGCCGGCGCTGCTCATTCAGGCGCTCATGCTTGCGCTTCTCGTCGGTTACTATCTCAATCCAGCGATCGCCCGGTGGCTCGAAGTATTCGCCATTTTCAAAGCGCAGCATGGCTTCACCTTCGTTGTCATTGCCGTGGTCCTGGCTGGCTCAGTCATTCCGGAAATCTTTCTTATCATTTTTTTCCAACGCGGCCGGCCGACGCGCCGCAACCTGCGCAATCTCTGCTTCACCATTCCGATCTGGGCGATTGATGGTTCGTTAGTCGACCTGCTCTACCGCACCGAGGCGGCCTGGTTCGGTAACGTTGTCGCTCTCCCAGTAGTCGCAGCCAAGATTTGCGTAGACCAATTTGGCTACAACCCCTTCTTTGCCGCGCCGTTTGGTGTCCTGACTTACGAATGGAAAAACACCGGCTTCACCCTTGAGTCGTTAGGCCGGGCTTTCACCTGGAATCATTACCGCGACAAAGTTGTGCCGACGCTTCTCGCCACCTGGGCGGTCTGGATTCCGCTCATGGCGATGATTTATTCCGTCCCGCTCTCGCTCCAATTTCCGCTCTTCAGTCTCGCGTTGGTGTTCTGGGTCCTGCTTCTCACTTACATGACTAACAGCTTTGCCGCGCGGCACGTGCGGTCGAGCGATCGGCCGCCAGCCTTGGTCTCGGCCATGGCCGGCACATCATCGTCATGAAATCCTACGAAATCTTTCAGCGCATTCCGCCCACACTCGCGGCTGAGATCCTGGGCTATGCGCAACGAGAGCAGAATGCGGTCTTCAAAAGTGCGATCCAAACCCTCGCCGCCCAACGTAAACTGCGCCCGGTCTTCATCGAGCGAAAGCCGCCGGCTGAGCGTTATGCCTGGCTGCAAAGTGCGCTCGCACGCAAGCTGTCCGATACGCTGGCCGCGCATCTCCTCCAGGCCTGGCTGTTGGGCGCGCACAGGCCGATGCTTTGTGACTTCCTTGACTCGTTAGGTATCAAACACGACGATGACGGGACAGTTGAACAACTGCCTGATTCCCCGGCAAAGGAACAGTTGCGCGAGTCAATCGGTCGACTCCTCGCCAAATACCCGGCGCAGAATGTCGCCGTCTATCTGCAGGCTTTCCACGACATGGACAGCACCGTCACCTGGCCCCCGCTCGGCGAACTGCTGGTCGAGGACGAACGTCTGAAATTGTAGCCGCCGGTCTTCGACGGCTGGCGCAGGCTTGGGACAGCTAGCGCCACCGCCGCGGGCTACAAGAAATGGAGCAGCGCTTCGTGAACGCCGGCGCCATATTCCTGTTCCGCCACCCAGCCGCCCGCGCGGCGAACTGCCTCCTTGACCTCATCGATGGCGTTTGCCGGGCAGGCCGGTAATCCGGCGTATCGACCATCGAGCATCGAGATGTCGTTGTGATGGTCGCCGGCGGCGAAGATGGTTTCGCGACCTATATTCGTTAGGCGAGAGAGTTCCTTGAGCGCCGCCCCCTTGTGATAATCGGCGTGGCAGAAACGCAGGTAAGTAGTGTTGCGCTGATAGTGGAATTTCGGCTCACCGCTTCCGGCCCGGCCGATGAATTCGGTCACACGGTTCATCTCTTCTTCGCTCGTGGCGATGAGGCCGACCGGCTGGTCAATCTCATAGATGACGCGCGCTTTGGTTTCGCGGGTCACAAAGTCCACCACTTCGGCGAGCACCGATGAGGCTGAATGGTAAAGCTCAGCGTGCGCCTGCGCGCAGCGCTCATTCCAGTCGCCATATGGTTCCCAGCCGGAGTTTGCCGGTCGGAAAACATCTCTTTCACTCGTTAGGATAAAATCAGGCTGAATCGGGAAGCCGAAATCTTGCAGTCCTTCCTCGAGCAAACTAACGGAGCGGCCGGTGTTGATCGCCCAAATCGCGCCTTCGCGCTGCAGGTCGCGAATCAGCGCCATGCAATCGTGATCGAAGACCGGATCGCTCGCATGGGAGACAAGTGTCCCGTCGAAGTCGGTACTAACGAGCTGGATCTTCTGCGGCATCTATGAGTGAATTTAGGAATTGATTTCAGCTCCGCAATGCATCGATTACCGGAAGGATGAAATCGGCTTACGAACTTGCGATGGAAAGACTCGAAAAGAGTGCGCCGACAATAAAATTAAACGACGAGCAAAAGGCGCAAATCGCGGAAATCGAGTCCACCTTTAAAGCGCGGATCGCGGAGAAGGAGCTGTTCCTGCGCGGCAAAATCCGCGAAGCGCAACAGAGCGGGAATTTCGAAGAAGTGGAGCAACTCGAGAAACAGCTCGCAGCAGAGCTGCGGCGTTTGCAATCCGATTGCGAAGAGAAGAAGGAGAAACTGCGTTCTTCCTTCTAATTGAGGACAACAATTCTCTTTGCCAACGGCGCCGCACTCCGCCTAAGGTAACGACCCTCGCAAATGTTTGCGCTTCAGCCTGAGCTCAAAGTCTTTTCCGGCTCGGCCAATCCGGAATTGGCCCGGCGCATCTGCGAGGTCATTGGTGTGCCGCTTGGGGCGGCGACACTCAGCTCGTTTCCCGACGGCGAGACTTACGTCAGGTTCGAGGAGAACATTCGCGGCCGCGATGTTTTCATTGTTCAACCGACAAGCCCGCCGACGAACGAGCACCTGATGGAATTGCTCATCATGGTAGATGCGGCACGCCGCGCGAGCGCCGATCGCATCACGGCAGTGATTCCGTTTTTCGGATACGCGCGGCAGGACCGCAAAGACAAACCGCGGGTGCCGATCACGGCCAAGCTCGTGGCCAATCTGCTCACGGCGGCGGGCGTGAGCCGGGTGTTGACGATGGATCTCCATGCGCAGCAGGTGCAGGGATTCTTCGATATCCCGGTCGATCATCTTTACTCGCTCCCGGTGCTGATCCGTTACGTGCGCGAAAAGCTGAAGCGCAAGACGGTGGTCGTGTCGCCCGACGTCGGCGGCTTGAAAATGGCGAGTGCTTACGCCCAGGCACTCGGCGCGAGCCTCGCGATCGTAGCGAAGCAGCGCAAGAGCGCGACTGAGACGGAAGCGCTCTACCTCATCGGCGAAGTACAAGATTGCGATGTCTTTCTCGTCGACGATCTCACCGAGACGGCCGGCACGCTCACTTCGGCAGCTTCATTGCTGAAGAAGAACGGGGCGCTCGATATCTATGCCGGCGTCGCGCATACGGTGCTCGCCGGCGTGGCGGTCGAGCGGTTGCAAAAGTCGGAAATTAAGGAATTAGTTACCACCAATAGCACGCCCGTTCGCACCGTGGAGGGATTTACCATCACGGTGCTTTGCGTCTCTGAGCTGCTCGGGGAAGGAATCAAGCGGATTCACAAAGACGAGTCCGTTTCTTCGCTTTTCAAGATTGACGGCGGCGCGCAATAGCAGGACACGACCATGGCCAAACAAGTAAAACTTTCAGCTTCGCGCCGGAGCGGCATGGGCCGTTCCGCGGTGCGCAAAATCAAGGCGCAGGGCGGCGTGCCGGCGATCATTTATGGCGCCAGACAGCAGCCCGAGCCGCTCCAGATCTCGAAGCGCGACATTTCGCTCATGTTCAGTCACGCCTCGGGCGAAAACATTCTCGTCGAGCTCGAGATCGAGGGCGAGAGCGGCAGTCGCCTCGCGCTCGTGCAGGAGGTGCAACACTCACCAGTCGGCGGCGACGTTCTACACATCGATTTCCACGCAGTCTCAATGGACGAGATGATCGAAGCCGAAGTGCCGCTCGAGCCTGTCGGCACGCCCGAGGGTGTGAAAACGTTCGGAGGATTGCTCGAGCAGGCGTTGCGTTCACTCGAGATCGAATGTCTGCCAAAAAACCTGCCGGATGTGATCACGGTTGACGTGTCGCATCTCAACATCGGGGATGCGATTCACGTAACTGATATTCCGCTGCCCGAAGGTGTGAAGACGCGCGTGCCGGCGGATCTCACCGCCTTCTCCGTCATCGCGCCGACGGTCGAGGAAGCGCCGGTCGAAGCCGAAGCGGCGACCGCTCCGGAGGTGATCACGGAGAAGAAGGAGGGCGCCGAGGCGGGCGCGGCTGCGACACCTGCGGCGACCCCGGCGAAGGAAGCAAAGAGGTAGTCTGCCTCACCCCCGTTTTTGTTTGCGGGCAGTTGCGGTGAGTTTGAGCGCAAGATAGTGACTGCCGCGGAACAGCCACCGGCATAACTCGTTCACCGCCTGATAAGGATAAGTGCCGAGATAGCGATGCGGCCACCACAGTTTCGCATAAATCCCGGGCTGAACGGACGAAAGAAATTCGCTCGAGGTTTGTGACACGGGGTGCGGCAAGAGCGAGGCGGCGCGCAAACCCCAGCGCCATTCGCGATCGATCGCATGATCATAAGGCAGGCCCATCGGCAGCAGCTTCTCCACTAATGTCTTTGCCGCGCGGCGATCGACCAGATATGCGCCGCAGCCTTTCAGTCGCCCGAGATTGATGCAAAGACTGTATCTCGCGCACATCAGGCCAGCAGGAAGGGGATGACCGTGACTCAGCCCGGTGAGGCGGAGGATGTTCCAGTGTTGTGCGTGGTTAAGTGCGCCTTCGATCGCGCTCTCGGCATCCGCCTCAAGCACAATGTCATCCTCGGCAATCATCGCGTGAGTGTCTGATGTGTCGAGGAATGCCTTCATGGCCTTGAGATGGCTCAGGTAACACGCAAGCTCACGCGGGTTACTCATACGGCCATGAAACCAGCGATAAAGAGCTTCGGAATAGTCCCGGTGCGGAAGAGTAATAAAAGTAGCGTCGATCGCCGAAACGCGGCAGAGAGCCAGCCGAGTGTGGGCGAAGGATTGTTGGACGAAGGTCCAGCGATCGGTCGCAGTGTCGAGGTTGATGACGAAGGCTCGCAAACAGCAACTTCAATGGCCGAGCCGGACGGATTTTCAACCCAGCGGATTCGAAGTGTTGCCGACCTCAGGTAAACTCAGGCTGATGGAAGAAGCAAAAATCCGCCTTGTCGCCGGCTTGGGAAATCCCGGCGCGGAATATCAGCGGTCGCGTCACAACATTGGTTTCATGGTGCTCGACCGGTTAATGGCTGATTGGCAGTTACCCTGGGATTACTCGCAAAAATGGCGCGCGGGCTGGGCGAAATGGGAGTCGATCATTTTAGCAAAGCCGGCAACCTTCATGAACCGCAGCGGCGAAGCCGTCGCGGCGATCGCAAATTTTTACAAGATCGCGCCGGCCGAGACGCTGGTTGTGCTGGATGATTTTGCCCTTCCCCTGGGCCGTTTGCGCTTGCGCGCGCAAGGCAGCTCCGGCGGACATAACGGACTCGAATCCGTCTGCGAACATTTTGGCACCGACGCGGTGCCACGGCTGCGAATCGGGATCGGCGCCGCCCCGGCCCAAGGCGCGACCGATTACGTGCTCGGCCGGTTTTTTGAAGAAGAACAACCGCGCCTCGATGCGGCCATTCGCCGCGCTGCTGAGGCCGTGAAATGCGCCATCGACAAAGGGCTGATTGCTGCGATGAATCTGTTCAATCAACCACAAGAAACCGAAGAGAAATGAAGCACCGTTACGAAGCACTCCTTGTCCTCGACACTCAGGGCAAGGACGACAACCTGAAGGATATCGTTGACCGCCTCGAGGCCGAATTTCAGAAAGAAGGCGCGGAGATCGAGCAGGTCCAGAAGATGGACAAGCGGCAGTTTTCCTACGTCGCGGGCGAGCTCGACAGCGGCTATTACGTCAATTTCGTCTTTCACGCCGAGCCCGACCTGATCAAAAAATTGCAGGCCAAATTCAAGCTCGACCCAGAAGTCTACCGACAGCATTACCAGAAGCTGCGCGAGAAAAAGGAAACGAAAAAGAAGATGGCAGAAGCCTGAGCGCTTCGCTAGAAGAGCGGCATGGCCAGCTATAACAAAGTTCTCCTGCTCGGGAACCTGACGCGGGACCCGGAAGTGCGTTACACGCCCAAAGGCACCGCGGTAACCGACCTTGGCATCGCCGTTAACCGGCAATACACCCTCGACACCGGCGAGAAACGCGAAGAGGTCACCTTTGTCGACGTCACCTTCTGGGGGCGCACGGCGGAAGTCGCAGCCGAGTACCTGCGAAAAGGTCGATCGGTTTTCATCGAAGGGCGGCTCCAGCTCGACACCTGGGATGACAAACAAACCGGCCAGAAGCGGAGCAAGCTCAAAGTGATGGGCGAAGCGATGCAGATGCTCGGCAGCCGGCCGGGCGGCGCCGGTGGCGGTGAGGAAGCGGAAGAAGGGTCGCGCAATCGGCCGAGCGGCCGCACCGCCGCTCCTCCCAAGAATGCCCCGCCAGCCGAGCCGGACGAAGACGAGATCCCGTTTTGATCCTCCTTGCGCCAATACGTGCGCGGTAGTCTGCACGTATATGAAGGAGAAACTGACGATGAACAGCACCGAGGCGTGTATCGCGCTCAACATGCTTCCCACGATGGGGCCGGTGCGGCTGCGCAAGCTGCTTGAGGTGTTTGGAACGCCGGAGCGAATTCTGTCGGCGAAGCGGAGCGAACTGCGCGGCATCGAGGGCATCGGGAACGAAGTTGCCGAGCAGATCGCAAACTGGGACTCAACCGTCGATCTCGCGGCGGAGTTGCAACGGATTCGCGACTTCGGCGCGGAAGTCATCACCGCCGAGTCGCCGATGTATCCGCGACAGCTCCGCGAAATCCACGCGCCGCCAATCGTGCTCTACCTCTGGGGCGAACTGACGGAGCGCGACCAACATGCTATTGCGGTGATTGGTTCGCGCCGCACGAGTCACTATGGTGCCGAGTCGGCGAAGAAACTCTCGTATCAGCTCGCCTATGCCGGCCTCACCGTCATCAGCGGGCTGGCGCGCGGAATCGACACCGCCGCGCACCACGGCGCACTCGCCGCCAAAGGCCGCACGATTGCCGTGATCGGCTCCGGCCTAACGAAACTATATCCGCCGGAAAATGCCGCGCTGGCTGAAAAAATTCGCAGCGGCAACGGCGCGATTGTCTCCGAGTTCTCGATGGCCATTGAGCCGGATCGCCAGACTTTTCCGATGCGCAACCGCATCATCAGCGGTTGGAGCCATGGCATTCTGGTCGTCGAAGCAGGGGCGAACAGCGGTGCGCTCATTACCGCTTCACAGGCGATCGAGCAGGGCCGCTCGGTTTACGCCGTGCCCGGTCACATCAACGCGCCCACCGCCATCGGCTCGAACCGCCTCATCCAGCAGGGCGCCAAGCTCGTGATGGACGCCAGTGATATCCTTGATGACCTGGAAATTTTGCTCCCGGAAAAGGCGAAGTTGCCCGAAGCGGCAGTCCGGCCGCTCCCTCAGCTCGCCGAGGAGGAGCGCCGGGTTTACGACGCGATCCGGGCAACCGAGACGCCGATCGATCAGATCAGCGCCGCGAGCGAACTGCCGGCTGCGACCGTCTCCTCGCTTCTTCTCCAGCTCGAATTGAAACGGCTGGTGAAACAACTCCCCGGCAAATATTTCGTCAAGATCTCGTAGCACGAGTGCCACTTGCAAAGGCCGCTTTGGCGGTCTACTTGGCTTCCCTTCATGCCCAAGACCCTCATCATCGCCGAGAAACCGAGTGTGGCGCAGGACCTCGCCCGCGCTCTCGGCAAAGTTCCGAGAAAAGGCGACCACTTCGAAAACGACGAACACGTCATTGCGTCGGCCGTCGGTCACGTTGTCGAGCTCGAGATGCCCGAGGATATCGACAAGAAAAAGTACGGCTACTGGCGGCTCGAGACGCTCCCGATTATCCCGGAAAAATTCGGACTCAAGCCGAGCGCCGATTCCAAAGACCGCTACAACCAGCTGAAGAAACTTCTTCATCGCAAAGACATCGACCTGGTCGTCAATGCCTGCGACGCCGGCCGCGAGGGCGAGTTGATTTTCCAGAATCTCTACCAGCTCTCGAAATCAAAGCTGCCGGTGAAACGCGCCTGGATGCAGACGATGACGCCGGAAGGAATTCGCGACGCTTTCCGCCACCTGCGCGACGGCGAGCAGATGGCCGGCCTCGCTGATGCCGCGCGTTCGCGGAGCGAGAGCGACTGGCTCATCGGAATCAACGGCACGCGCGCGATCACGAAGCGCTTCTACGGCTCGCGTGGCGGCAATGTTGCCACCGTGGGCCGCGTCCAGACGCCAACGCTCGCGATCGTCGTCAATCGCGAGCTCGAGATTCGCAACTTTGAAGCGCGCGATTATTGGCGTGTCACGGCTAGGTTCGAGATCGGGAAGGGAACTTACGACGGCCTTTATCAGCGGCCGAATTTCCGAAAGAACGAAAATGATGAGCACGATCGCGTCGATCGCATCTGGGACAAAGCCGCTGCGGAAGCCGTCGTCGCGGCCTGCCGCGGGCAGCCG
>JAICXG010000338.1 GCA_025980625.1 Chthoniobacterales bacterium | reverse complement strand
CCTGACGTTAAACTGGCGTGATGAGTGCCGGGGTCGAGACTTACCGCTTTTCCGTCGAGGAATTCAACAAGCTCGGCCAAGCTGGAATTTTCGATGAGGATGATCGGGTCGAGCTGCTCGACGGCGAGATCATTGTGATGAACCCGATTGGATCAGAACACGCCGCTGCCGTTCTCCGGCTGAGCTGGTATTTTCAACAACGTCTCGGCCAACATCTTTTGACAAGCGTGCAAAGCCCGGCGGTGGTGGACGAATTCTCTGAGCCGCAGCCGGACCTGATGCTCCTGAAGCCAAAGTCGGATTTTTACAAAGCGGAACATCCGCGTCCCGAAGACATCATCCTCCTGGTCGAGGTGAGCGACAGCACCCTCGCCTTTGATCGTGGGCGCAAATTGCCCAAGTATGCCGAATCCGCCGTCTCAGAGGTGTGGATCGTCAACCTGCAGAACCAGACGATCGAGCAATATCGCGCGCCGTCAGCCTCGGAATATGCGCGATCGCAAATCTTTCGACGCGGGGAAATGATCACGATCGAGAAATTCCCCGAGGTCTCGTTCGCGGTCGAAGAGCTGATCGCCTAACGAATCCGCTTTGCGTTGGCGCGCGTCCTGCGGCCGCGCGAATGTTTTCCGGTGCGCGTCCTCGTTATCAACACCGGGACCGAGCTCCTGCTCGGCGATGTGATCAACACGCATCTCGGCTTCATCGCGCGCGAGATTTTTCCGCTCGGGTTGCGGGTCGATCGGCAGTTGGCGGTGCCCGATGGGCTCGCGATTCGTGATGCACTGAGCGAGAACCTGCAAGCCGCCGAAATCATTTTCCTGACCGGCGGCCTCGGTCCAACGACCGACGATATCACTCGCGAAATTACCGCCGAGTTGTTCGGGCTCGATTTGGTGCTCGATCCGGGCCTTCAGCAAACGATTAGCGAGCGGCTGCGAACACGCGCCATCCGGCTGACTGATCGGATCCTGCGGCAGGCGATGGTGCCGCGCGGGGCAGAAGTTTTGCCTAACGACAATGGGAGCGCGCCCGGGCTTTACCTCACGGCCGGTCTCAATCCCCGGATTCCGACCCCGCATCTGTTTCTTCTTCCGGGCCCACCGCGCGAATTGCAGCCGATGTTTGTCCAGTCGGTCCTGCCGATTCTCCGCCGAATCGTGAGGGAGCACGAGCTGATCGCCTGTCGCAGTTATCGGATCGTGGGGATGGGCGAATCGTACGTCGAGGAAGCGGTTGGCGCACAGCTCCTCGCCATCTCCGGCCTCGAACTCGGCTATTGCGCACGGATGGGAGAAGTCGATCTGCGGCTCCTCGGACCGTCCGCCCTTCTCGAGCAAGCCGATGCGATCGTCAGGGCAAAGCTCGCAAGTTTTATTTTTTCGACCGAACGCGAGAACCTCGAAACCGTTCTCGTTAGGCAACTGGCCGCGCGCCAGGCGACACTGGCCGTCGCGGAATCGTGCACCGGCGGGTTCCTGGCCCATCGCCTAACGAATGTCCCGGGCGCCTCTGAAGTTTTTCTCGCCGGCTACGTGACCTACTCGAACGAGGCGAAAAGCGCCGCGCTCGGTGTTCCCGCTTCCCTGATCGAGAAATTCGGCGCGGTGAGCGAATCGGTCGCGGGCGCGATGGCGGAAGGCGCGCGCGAGAAATCCGGCGCCGACTTTAGCCTTGGCACAACCGGGATTGCGGGCCCGGGCGGCGGGACCCCGCAAAAGCCGGTTGGAACCGCATTCGTCGCGCTCGCCGGCGGAGGAGAAACGCTCGTTAGGCAGTTGTTTTTTCCAACTGATCGCGAGACCTTTAAACAACTCGTGGCTCAGCTCGCGCTCAACCTCCTGCGCCAGCGCCTCGGCGGAGTGGAAAACTAGTCGCTGACCACGACCGGCGTCCCGACTTTCACATGGCTGTAGAACAGCTCCGCTGCCTGCGAGGGCATGCGAATGCAGCCATGCGAAGCCGCATAGCCGGGCAAAATGCCAACGTGCATCCCGACGCCTTCATCGGTCAGACGCATGAACCATTTCATCGGCGCACCGACGTAATGCGTCCCGCTCGGCGCGGAATCGATCTTGGCGCTGATGCCGGCGCGCACCACCCGGCCGCTGCTGTCGACGAAGTCTCCATAGACACTCGAGCGATGGTCCAGGTCCTTCTCAAGGACGTGGAAGTTGCCCTGCGGCGTCGGCCGGGCGCGTTTGCCGGATGAAATCGGGCTGTCGATCGCGACCTCGTCGCCAAGCATGAGATAGGCGCGCTGTTTCGAAAGCGAAACGCGCACATGCGAGTTCTCGGGAGTGAGCTGCTCGAGCAGGCGGGGCGAAACATTGATCGGTTCCTGGCCGCGAATCAGCTCGTTGGCCCGTTTCATAGGCGGACGGGCGCGCACAGTCTGCTGTCTCGCGTGGGAATTGAGAAATTGCGCCTGCAATGCGCCGCCCGCGAGAAGCGGGAGCGCGAGCGCGGCGACGGTTCTGAAACAGCGGGCAATCACAAGATTCCATTGTCTGGCGGGTCCAGCAGGGCGGACGCAAGGACAATGAAGAATCCAGTCGCTGCTGGCAACGCAGAAAATTGTT
>JAICXG010000012.1 GCA_025980625.1 Chthoniobacterales bacterium | reverse complement strand
GCAGGCCGGTTTGCCCAAAGAACATCCGCGGATGCCGGCGTTCGTTAGGCTGTATCGCGCGATTTACGGCTTGCCGCGGCATCTCGGGCAGCATTCCGGTGGGATGATCATTTGCCAGAACCAGCTCAGCTCGATCGTGCCGCTGGAGAACGCGTCCATGCCGGGCCGGGTGGTCGCGCAATGGGACAAGGACGACTGCGAGGATCTCGGGATTGTGAAGGTCGACTTGTTAGGCTTGGGCATGATGTCGGTGATGCAGGATGCCCTCACCCTCTGTCGCGAACGCGGCCGAGCGCTCGATCTCGCTCACATTCCAAAGGATGACGCCGCGACTTACAAGATGATGGAAAAAGCCGACACGATCGGTGTTTTCCAAATCGAGAGCCGGGCCCAGATGGCGACGCTCCCGCGGATGAAACCAAAATGTTTTTACGATGTCGTGATCGAGGTGGCGATCATTCGTCCGGGGCCGATCCAGGGTGACATGGTGCATCCGTATCTCGCCCGGCGCGCGGGGAAGGAGCCGGTGACTTATTTCGACGAGCGCCTGAAGCCGGTGCTCGAACGAACCTTGGGCGTGCCGCTTTTCCAGGAACAAATGCTCAAGATCGCGATGGTGATGGCGGATTTTTCCGGCGAGGAAGCGGAGGAATTGCGGCGCGCGCTGAGCTTTCATCGTTCGCAGGACCGGATGGAAAAAGTGAGCGTGAAATTGTGCGCGGCAATGGCCCGCAAAGGAGTCGCGCCGGAAGTAATCGAGAAGATCGTTCATGCGATCACGTCCTTTGCGCTCTATGGATTTCCAGAGTCGCACGCGATCAGTTTTGCGATTCTCGCCTACGGGAGCGCCTATATGAAGGTGCATCGGGCGGCCGAGTTTTACGCCAGCCTGCTCAACAATCAACCGATGGGATTTTATTCCCCCGCGACGATCGTCAAGGATGCGCGGCGGCATGGAGTGAAGATGCGCCCGGTCTGCGTGGCGGAGTCGGAATGGCGCTGCACTGTCGAGTCCGATGAGCGACCCTCACCTCAATCCTCTCCCTCGCCAGGGAAAGGCGAACGCGAAGCGCCAGTGAGGGTTGGGGAAGTCCGTCTGGGGTTTTGCGTTCTCAATGGAATGCGCCAGGAGCATGCGGAGGAACTCGTTAGGCAACGAAAGCGGCGGGGATTCCAGTCGATGAACGATTTCAAACAACGGGTTGCTTGCCTAACGAGAGAAGAACTGCGCACCCTGGCGGAATGCGGCGCGCTGAATTGTTTCGCCGAGCATCGTCGCGCGGCGATGTGGCAAGCGGAAGAAGTTTTGCATCACGATTTGTTTGAGACCGGACGTGTAAGCGACGTTCCGCGGACGTGCGGAAGCACGTCCCTCCGGAGGGGCATGCTTCCGCATGCCCAAGAAAAGGCTCCGGGCGAGAACAGTCCGCTGAGCCCAATGACCCTGCCGGAACGCATCCAGGCCGATTACGAAGCCATGAGCCTGACGACCGGACCGCATCCGATGCAGTTGCTGCGCGAGCAATTGCCGGAGGTCTGGCGTGCGATCGATCTGCCTCAGGCGCGGCATGGCAGCCGGGTCCAGATCGCCGGCAATGTCATTTGCCGTCAGCGGCCGGGGACCGCGAAGGGATTTGTGTTCGTTAGTCTGGAGGACGAGACCGGAGTTTCGAATGCGATTGTTGCGCCGGATTTATTCGAGCAGCTGCGACTCGTGATCACGGAGGAGCCATTTCTCATTATCGAAGGCGAAGTGCAGAACAGCGATAACGTCGTGCTTGTAAAGGCGCGAAAGATTCGACCCCTTCCGCAGGCCCAGATCGGCGGAAGCGCGTCGCATGATTTTCGGTAGCCGAGGCACCCTGCCTGTTCGATGCCGATCCAAGTCGTAATCCGCGGGATTGCCCCCGTCGCTCGCCGCTTCATACAGGGCGCCGGGCCAAAAAAGTACCGGGCGCCCCAACGAAGTTGAAACGCCCGGCTATTCCCCCCAGAACAGTCGTCGTTTACCGCGGCGTCAGAGGAAACTCAAGGAAAAAATTGGCGCTTCGGCCTTCGTAATCGCGGATTCAGGAAAATGTAATTTGGATTCCCAGCGGCACCATCAAGCGAGCTACGCTCACGCAGAGAAGTTGCGCATAGAGTTATCCGCGAGGAACGGATTCGCGAGCACTTATAATGTAGCTCTCCAACGCGGCGCGATCCGCTGGTTTTAACCCAGCACGGGGCGCCATCATTCCGATAAAATGGTGCCATTCCGCAACGGAGTATTTATCGATCCTTCGCGCGACATGGCACTCTGTGCAGCGGCTCGCAAAAATTTGCCGGCCTCTTTGCAAGGTCGCCGTATCCGCCAGCTCCGCTCCTTCCTTACGCACAATCTCCTGTGCAGTGGGAAAAGCAGCGCTGGAGCCAGCAGCGCAGCCATCCAATAGCAGGAGACAAACGGGAAAAAACAAAAAGAGCAGTCTCATCCCCCGCGGATCTCCTAAAAACTGAAGCCCAGGATCAGCCGAGTTTGGACATCTACTTCTGAGGCAACATCGGTCAATTGCACAAGTGGTGTGACGGTTGCCCACCAGTTACCCCATCGATATGAAACGTTCGGACCTGCGTAAACGACCGAGTCTTCCGCTCCCGACCAGTCCGGGAGGTCGATCTCATGCAGCAGCTCCGCACCTAGCAGAAGACGCGGCGAGATTTCGTAGCTAAGGCCCAGCGCCTCCGATAACTCCCCACCTTTTTCTTCGAAATGATTACCCTGCCATGTTGATTCCAGTGTCCCATTATAAGCGATCACGAACTGGCCGAGATTCCTTTGCAGGATAACCTTTGACTCCAGCTCGAGTTCCTCAGGACCGCCACGAAATTCACCATAAAGTGCCGCGCCAAGGAGATCGGTCGTAGGATTCGTCAGGTTGTAAACCAACTCGACCGCTGCGTCCCGAAACTTGGTGCCGTGTGCGTTTGCGGCCGGGTCTTCCCGGTAACTCCAGTCCGCCAGATACAACCCAAGCTGGAGGTGTTCCGTCACGCCAAATTCAAGCTCGTGTCGAAAATCGATGGCATTAAAGTGGTTTTGTTTCGCGGGGCTGCTACCCCACGTGATCCAGTTTTCAGCTTCGACTGTTTTGGGGGACGAAGTCGTTGCTTCATAGACATAGGTGAAGCGCCGGGCGCCAGCTTCAAGGCTGTCAATCGCCGCCAGCGACATCGCTGGCAAAAGCAACCACAAGAGCAAGCGAGATCCTCCCATGCCCAATGCTATCAGATGGCCGCTCAGTTCGATGCCGGCGCGTTGTCAATTTTTAGCGGTTAATTGTCTCATCGCTCACAGATTGGAGTTCGAGTCGCCGCTCGACCGGGTGCCGCGGCGTCCGAGTCAGCTCCGGTTCCGCGGCAACAACCTACCGCCGGTAGCCGCGAGCGAGGTTTAAGAAGAGCGAACCTTTAGCAATCATGACTGCATAATTACGTTTGCGCGCGCGGTTGGCGCAAGCCGTGTGCGAAAACGCCGACATAATTCTCTCTCCCTAAACGCGATGCTGCTGCCCGCTCCTCGCACCCCGGTCTGGCACCCGCATCGCCACGGTTGACGCGGGCACAACTCTTGCAACTCTCGGACGCAGCTTCGGCACTGGAGGGGGTCATCATCTCAGGGATCGGTGGGCACTCAAGGGTCACCAGCTAAACGAGGCGTTCCGAAAAGGGGCTCTCGGCAACCAATTAACCACAAACCACACCAGCTATCGCAGATCTTACAGAATGAATTCTACCTTGGCAAAAACTCGTAATTATGTTTCCGCAATTGTCGTCCTTACCGGTTGTAGCGGACTCTTTCTTTCCTCCGGAAGAGCTGCACCCACTTCCCGGATGCAGCGTAGGAATAGTGTCCCCGTGGCTTATGACCAGACCATTGGCGTGAGTCTGAATTCGCCTGCAAAAGATATAACCCTGAACGCCAGCGACGCGGACGGCAATCCTCTGTCGTTTATGATTGTTTCCGCCCCAACCCATGGCAGCGTGAGTCAGGTAAACGGCAACCTCTGGCAATACACCCGCACCGTGAATTACCAAGGCGCGGACTCCTTTACCTTTAAAGTTAATGATGGAATGTCGGATTCAAACGTGGCCACGGTTGGAATCGTCAATGCTCCGCACGGAATATTCCAACTGACTGGCGGAACTCCCTGGCAGACGAATCCAAATGTTGATGGGCTTCACCTTGGAATCAGATGGTCCGCGATCGCAGTCACCGACGATCCTTCACGATGGAAATGGAACAGCATCGATTCTCAGTTGCAAACCGCGGCTCTGAACCACAAGCAGGTTGGTATATCCTTAAAAATCTTGAGCGATCCGCCGGCCTGGCTGGAAACGACGTATGGAGTCCCAAGGTATCTTGTCCCGAAGGATGGCGGAAATGACTTTTTAATGGTCCTTCCCTGGGATCCAATCGTGAAAGAGAAAGTGAATCAGTTTATTTCGGAGCTGGGACATCACATCACCAGCGCCAGATACGGAAGTCTGCCGCTCGACGGCACGGCTGCTTTCATAATCATGGGCGGCCTCGGGATTCAAACCGAAACTCATATGCCCGCACCCACCACCACTACTCCTCACATTCCAGACCCTAATAACCCAAGCAGTGATCTTTCCATCGAAGGTGAACTGGCACTCTGGCAGCAGACTTCCAAGGATTACATCGCGACCTACGCGGCAAACTTCCACGTCACTCCCTATATTATGGCAGGATCGATCCCGATTGACGAGGATGTCCCCGACTCGACCACCTATTTGACCGACGTATTTTGCTATTCGATTGGGGCGAACTCTTCGGACTGTGTTGGCACAGGATACGAGGGGTTTGGAGCCCTCTTCGGAGTCATGCAATGGGGACTGAACGAAAACAGTAGCACAGACTTTATCGTGAACGAGTGGGTGAGCACAAATAGTCCCACTAATTCAACCGGATTCCAATTTGGCTCTGCCTATGGTGGAGTGATTGATCCTTCACCGGTGCTTGATCGAGCGGTCGAAATGAATGCCCACTTCGTCGAGGTTTACCCGGTGGACGCTGACGGAGTTTATGCAACTACAATCCACAGTTACTCTTCGCAGCTTAAGTGGTAACAATCCTGGTTGATCAAACGCTTTATATGGCCATGTGATCGTGGCTGCCTTTCAACAAACGGCGGAAACGGTTTCTTAACTTGTCAGGTTAAGACTCGCGGCTCGGATAGGGCTGCGGTAAAGCCCGGTGAGTCGAGCGTCAACTATCCGGGACCGCGGCCGAGAGTGATTCTACGGGCGGGAGATCCGCAGACTTACCGGCCCAGAAAGGAAGTCCGTCGGATGGCTACGGCTCTGTCCAGCCGTTACTTCCTGGCTCCGGCCCGTTTCAACGAGGCCTTCTCGATTAACTTATCGATCGGACCTTTCCCGGCCGCGAGCGCCGCCAACAACTCACTCGCCATTTCCTCCTGGTTAAGAATGGAAGTAAGAAGCGCAAACTCATGCGTGTAACCTTGCGCCTTGGCGGTCGCGCAGAGCTTCCTGTATTGCTCAATCTCGAACTGCTCGACCTTTTGCCCAACCGCCATGAGGGCTTGATCCTGATCGGGCGTGATGAGTCTTTTCCCGATGACTGTCACGCCCTCGGCCACAAGCTGCGTGATGCGCTTGCACCCTTTCATCGGCAGCTCGACCGCGAGGCTTTTCGCAACGTCGTCGAGCGCTTTCACATGTCCTTTGGTCTGATCGAGGTGGATTTGCAGAACCATTTTGAGGTCCTTCGACTTGGCCGCTCTCGCCATTAGCGGCAGCGCCACCGTCAGTTCGCGCTCCGCCGTATGCATTTCGCCGAGCTGATTCAAAAAACTTTGCGGCACCGATGCGGGTGCATCGCCTTTGCTGGTCGTCTTCTTCGTTTTCGTCATCATAGTATCTGGAATGATCTGCACTTTAAGAACTCGCCGCTCGGGCTTCTCGCCGCCGAGCTGATTTAATCCATAGCTCAATCGCGCGAGCGCGTCGGAGAGTCGTCACAAATGATGCGCGTGTTCCGCGCGATCGTGGGGAATGGCGGAGCGCAGGTGCGAAGCGGAAAGCGTTACAATGGCTTGGCTGAATTGGTCGGCTCGGTTCGGCTAAGGTCAATCCGTCAACCCTCGTTCCCAATTTGCACTTCCAGAATTCTCAGGAACGCGCGCTTGTCTTGGAAGCTAACAGTAACATCGGTTATTGACCGACGAGGTGTGGTATCTATCTCGTTCTTGATGAGGTTCGACAAGATTGCCTTGTCAAGCATGACACCTCGTTATTGCCGGCGGAATCCGGCGTGAGTATGTCACTGACAACAGCGGTGCTACGATCATCTACCCGACCTGAGCCAGCTCGAGATCGCATTTCCTGCCGGGGAGTGGTGCGGCCCGGCCATGTTTGTCTCCGCTCCGTGTACTCGGGCCAGATCGAACTGCTACATTTTTAGGTTTGACCTGCCACCAGCATCTCAATTATGTGAGAGAAGGACAATCACTTGCGCATGAAAATGAAAATGGAGCTGCCAAACCCGTAGCAACAACCTAAGCGCCATCCCATGTACGCCGGCCGCATCACAAGCGAAGAGAAATCAAGTCTCAGCTCCTATATCGCGATTTTTTTCGCGGTCCTGGCCACTGCTGTGGCAGTCTATTTCCTGTTCCTCTCGCAAAAGGAGAGCCGCGACACCCACGGCTTCGACCCCAACCGGCCGATCCCAAGCGACGCCGTCCTGCGGGGCCGGCTCAAAGCCGAGGAATACAACGTCGTGCGGCAAGGTGGCAGCCAGATGCCATTTCAAAACGAGTACTGGAACAACCAGCGCACCGGCATTTATGTTGATGTCATCGACGGCCAGCCGCTCTTCACTTCGCTCGACAAATACGATAGCGGCCTTGGCATACCTGCTTTTAGCAAACCCATCTCGACAAATCTCCTTATTGAAAAACCGGATAACTCCCAGGACATGCATCGCACAGAAGTGCGCGCGAAAAGGAGCGACGCGCACCTTGGACATGTTTTTGCCGACCCGAAATCGCCCACCGGCCAACGTTATTCGATCCAATCAGCGGCCTTGCATTTCATTCCGAAGGAGGACATGAAAGACAAGGGCTATGAAGCCTACCTGCCGCTCGTAGGGCAGGAGAAGAAGTAGACGGAACTCATCGCGAGCTGGAGCAACTCCCCGGTTCACGGCGCCCGCGGCATAACGGCTGCTTTATTACTGATTGCTGGGCCGGTACCATGGCTTTACCGCTCGGCTAACACCTCGGGCGGGCGGCGCGAAAGCGGCGCCCGCTTTGCGTTGCAACCATGGCCGCGATCGTGCGACCCCGGCCAGGTGTTCACCATTGCCATCCGCGAGTAGATGGCATACAAGGCGATAATCATACGATGAAAGATCTGACCGAAGGTTCCGTCATAGGCCATCTCTTACACATGGCCAGCTTTCTCGCCGTCAGCATGCTGGTGCAGACACTCTATCTCCTGGCCGATCTTTACTGGGTCGGGCATCTTGGCAAGGAAGCCATTGCGGCCGTCGGGGTGGCCGGCAACCTGACCATGGTAGTGCTCGCCCTTACCCAGATGCTGGGGGTTGGAACAACGGCGCTGATCGCGCAAGCCGCCGGTCGCAAGGATCAGGCGAACGCCGAAGAAGCCTTCAACCAGTCGCTAGTCATGTCCTTCTGCGTCGGCGCGTTTTTTGGAACGGTGGGCTTTCTCTTGCGGGATGTCTATTGTCACGCACTGAGCGCGGATCAACTCACTGGCAGGCTCGCGAAAGAATATCTCAACTGGTTTATCCCCGCGATGCTTCTTCAATTCCCGCTCGTCACGCTCGGGTCGAGCTTGCGCGCTACCGGCATTGTCAAACCCGCGGTCGGCCTCCAGGTCCTGAGTGTGATCCTTAACATGGTGCTCGCACCCTTGTTCATCTTTGGGATCGGCCCATGGCCACGGCTCGGAGTGACTGGCGCCGCGCTCGCCACCTTTGTCTCCATTCTCGCCGCTGACGCTCTCATGCTGCTTTACTTTGAGAAGAGCTATCACTATCTGCGGCTGCGGCCGAGGCAGTGGGGCGTGCAGGTAAAAATCTGGTGGGCCATGCTGAAGATCGGTCTGCCGGCAGGAGCTGAGTTTGCGCTCTTTTCTATCTATGTCTTTGTCGTTTACGCAATCATCCGACAGTTTGGCGCCGCGGCGCAGGCGGGCTTCGGGATCGGCGCGCGCGTCATGCAGGCGATGTTTCTGCCTGTCCTGGCGCTGAGCTTTGCCGTTTCGCCGGTCGTCGGGCAAAACTTCGGCGGCCGGCGGGCCGATCGCGTCCGGCATTCCGTCTTTGCGGCGATTGGCCTCGCCGCGGCCCTGATGGCGGTGCTCACCATTATGGCGGGTGCGTTCGCGCCATTCTTCATTCGCGGATTCTCTGGCGATGCGCAGGTTATCGCCTTCGGCAGCGAATATCTGAGGATTGTCTCGCTTAACTTCCTGGCCTCGGGGATCGCCTTCAGTTGCTCAAGTATCTTCCAAGGCCTGGGTAACACCGTCCCGCCGCTCCTGAGCACCGGTTCGCGCCTGCTACTCTTTGCTTTGCCGGCCATCCTTATCTCGCGTTTGCCCGGATTTCAGATTCGCCAGGTCTGGTATCTGTCAGTCATGTCGCAGGTCATCCAGGCAGCCGTTATCCTGCTCCTCCTGCGACGCGAGCTGGGACGAAAGCTGAGGTTTGACGAGGCGCCGCTGCCCGCGCCAGCCTGATTACGGCCTGCCTAACGAAGGATGACAGGCAGGAGCCCAGCGCTTGCCTTGACTGGCACATCCGATGCTCTTTGGAAAGAGGAGACAAACGATGAAACTCATAGTCATGATTATTTCGCTGGCATGTTTGAGTCATGGCGCGCTGGCCGATGACCAGGCCAGCCCCACTCCCACTCCGACACCCGCCTATCTTCACCATCTGGCGCGTCCTGGCTCGCCGCGGCGCTGGGAACAGATCAATCGCCGGCGCGACCTCGATGCCGAATCTCAATCGCTCGCGCAGAAACGAGCCGATGCCGCCGCGACCAAAGCCAGTCGCCGCTCCACCCTGTCTGCGCAAGCGCAAGCCAGGGAAGCGGCGCGGGAGCGGGAGCGCGCGCAACACCAATTGGACGCCGCGGCGCGACTGCAATCAGCCAGAGCAATACCTCACCCGACTTCCGACCTGATGAAGCGAATGGGTTTCAGCGAAGAGGAAGTCGCCGCGCAGAAAGCGCACGAAGAGGAAGCAGCGGCGAACCCCGGGAGTGAGCAAACAGAGCCCGGCAAAGAGATCTCTCACGCGCGAACAGATACCAACGCGAACGGCCAGGGCATTCAAAGCGGGAAAACAGGAAGCAGCGGACCGACCGCGGCACCGCCTGCCGCGGCGCAGAAGCCGGCCAGCGCTTCGCCCGCGCCCTGACCTCGATGCCGCTAAGTCCGGCGGCAAGCAATCTTTCTGCTCGAAGACTCCAGCGCCGGTGGTGATCCGGGGTTGAATTCCTTCGCGCGCCTATTTTGGTCGCCCCGCGCAGTGCGCGCAACAACTGAACGTTTTCGCCACGACTTCATCTAACGCTTCGATTCTCGTTTTACAGCCGGGATCTTCTGTTTGATCTTGCCGCTCTTTTTCTGATGCAAAATTTTCGTCTTCTTTTCTGCGTCCTCGCTTTTTTCATCGTCGTCGCAGCGCAGGCGCAGCCCAATGGTGAGATCCAAAACAGCTTGGTCCGCATCACCTCGACCGAATCGGAACCCGATTATCGCGCGCCGTGGAACTCCGGCATGATCGGGCGCGCGGTCGGCGCCGGCTTTATCATCGACGGCCAGCGGATCATGACTAACGCTCACGTCGTAAGCAACAGCCGTTATCTCACCGTCGAACACGAAGGCGACCCGAATAAATATCCCGCCACCGTCCAGTTCGTGGCCCACGATTGCGACCTGGCCCTCCTTCAGGTGCAGAACCCGAACTTCTGGAAATCGATGAAGCCGCTCCAGTTCGGCGGCATTCCCGCTCTCGAATCGACTGTCTCGGCCTACGGTTATCCTATCGGAGGCGAACGAATGTCAGTCACAACCGGGATCGTCTCGCGGATCGACTTTAATCTTTACACTCACTCCGCGATCGACTCCCATCTCGCGGTCCAGATCAGCGCCCAGATTAACCCGGGTAACAGCGGCGGACCGGTCCTGCAAAACGGGCAGGTAGTCGGCGTTGCCTTTCAGGGTTACAGCGGCGATGTCGCCCAAGGCGTCGCTTATATGATTCCGACGCCGGTAATTCGGCGTTTCCTGAAGGACATCGAGGACGGCCACTATGACCGGTATGTCGATCTCGGGATCACTTACTTTAAGCTGCAGAATCCAGCCCAGCGTCATTATCTCGGTTTGAAAGATGACGATCGCGGAGTGCTCGTCGGCACAGTCATCCAAGCCGGGCCGTGCGCCAAGGCATTGCAACAAGGTGACGTCCTGCTGGCGATCGATGGTCATCCGATCGCGAGCGATGCCTTTGTCGAATACGAAGGGGAACGGGTGCAGATGCCCGAGGTGGTGGAGCGGAAATTCAAGGGCGATAGCGTCAAGCTGGATATCTGGCGAAACAAGCAGCCGATCACGGCCAGCGTTACCCTTGGCACCGTCTGGCCATATCTCATGCAGGGCCATAGCTACGATATCCGGCCACGCTATGTCCTTTATGGTGGATTACTATTCCAGCCGATGTCTCTCGACCTGCTCGAAGCCTACCGGATCAGCGATCTCCGCATCCGACATTATTTCGATTTCTTTGTCAGCGATCAGCTGTATCTCAAGCATCCGGAAGTCATCATTCTAACAAACATTCTTCCCGACCCGACCAACACTTACCTGACACCATTTCGCGACAGCATCGTGGACGAGATCAATGGGAAGAAAATCGGCACGCTCCAGGACTTGGCGCGCGCATTTGAGCAGCCGGCTGATCGTTTCGTCGTCAAAATGATCGGTGATGGGCCGCCGCTTGTGCTCGACCCGAAGAAGGTGGAGGAAGCACGCGAGCGGATCAAAACGCGTTATAACGTTCCCGTCGAGCAAAACCTTGACGAGCAGCCGCCGTCAAGACCAGCCGTCGCGTCCCGGGGTAGTATCTGATTCTTATGCGCAAGATTGCAATTTTCATACTCGCATTAGTTATCAGCCTGCCTCTCGCCGAGGGAAAGAAGGCGCCGGTGGCGGTGAAGAAGCTCCCGCCGACCGCGCGCGGCGCAGTGCAGGCAAAGGAAGTCTCCTTGGTCCGGGTCAATGTCACTGGCCAGCCCTATGATTACTTTCGACCGTGGCAAAAGAAGGCGCCGTTCTCGAAGCGCGCACTCGGCGCAGTCCTGCCGCACGGTCGTGTTCTGGTCACGGCCGATCTGGTCGCGAATGAGAATTACGTCGAGTTGGAACGGGCGGAATCGGGCGATAAGACTGCGGCCACCGTGGTGGTGGTGGATTACGAGTCGAACCTTGCGCTACTCGAGCCGAGCGAAAAGAATTTTCTCAACGGTCTTCAGCCGCTCGATCTTGCTCTCGACACTGTCGTTGGAGACAAGCTTTCCGCCTGGCAGTTGGAGCCGACCGGCGCGCTTGTTGTGACCGAAGGCATCGTCACTACCATTGGGATGAGTCGCTATCCGGCGGACATAGCCGATTTCCTTACTTACCGGTTGAGTATCCCGATGCAGTATCGCGATAACAGTTACACGGTGCCGCTGGTTAAGAACAACAAGCTGGCTGCGCTCCTTCTCCGCTTCGATCCGCGCACCCAGGTGATGGACGCGATCCCGGCGGCGATCATCGCGCATTTTCTGAAAGATGCCGCGAGTCCCCATTATCAAGGCTTTCCCTCGTTAGGGATATCTTTTTTCCCGACGCGCGATCCGGAGCTACGTGAATACGCGGGTGAGGATAACAAAGGCGCCGGCGTCTATATCACGGCGGTAGAGCCGGGTCAGCCTGCGGCCAAGGCTGGTCTCCAGGCAGGCGACATTGTCGTGGCCGTGGATGGCCACGAGATCGATAAGAACGGCAACTATGTCGATGATCTCTATGGCAAACTCGGGTTTGGCAATCTCATCAATGGGAAGGCTTACGTGGGAGATTCACTCCCGCTCCACATTCTGCGCCAGGGAAAGCCACTCACCATCAACGTCAAACTTGAGCATCGCAACGAGGAAAATTATGTCGTTCCGCCCTATAACATCGACGAGCCGCCCTCTTACTACGTCCTTGGCGGTCTGATTTTTCAGGAACTGACACGCCAGTATCTCAAGGAATGGGGCGCGAACTGGCAAAAAGACGCGCCGCAGGACTTTGTCTATCTGGACAAGTTTCAATCCGAACTTTTTCCGGAAGGACATCGGCACGTTGTCATTCTAAGCCAGGTGCTCCCGGCGAACGGTACGATTGGCTACGATGATTTCAGTTATCTCGTGGTGAAGAAGGTGAATGGGAAGGAGATCGAGTCACTCGCCGACCTGGCCGAGGCGGTGAAAACTCCGATCAACGGTTTTCACGTGATCACGACGGAGGATGATCCGAAACAGTTGGAGCTAAGCGCGGCCGAGGTCGAGCAGGAAGCGCAGGCGTTGCAGAAAAACTACGGTTTGCCGGCCCTCCAACGGCTTCAATAGCGATGGGCGCGGAGCCGCCCTTTGGTGCAATCTTCGATTGGGACGGAGTTATCATCGACTCTGCCAGGCTGCACGAACAAAGCTGGCGCCGGCTGGCCCAGGAGCTGGGGAAGCAGATCGCAGCCGACAGTTTCATCCGCGGGTTCGGGATGAAAAGTCCGTACATTATCGAGAAGATTCATCGCTGGGCGAGTGACCCAAAGGATGTCGCGCGCCTGGCGGATCGAAAAGAGGTGCTTTACCGCGAGCTGGTCGCGCAGGGGAAGATCGCACCGTTACCGGGAGTGGTGGAGTGGCTGCATCGGCTGCACGAGGCTCGGATAGCATGCGCGGTCGCGTCCTCTACGCCGCGCGCTAACATTGAGGCTGTGCTGGCGCGGATCGGGCTCGGGCAGGCGTTTCGCGCGATCGTTGCTGCCGAGGATGTGGTGCATGGCAAACCAAATCCCGAGGTGTTTTTGAAAGCGGCGGAGCGGCTCAACATGCCGGCGCAAAAGTGTGTGGTGTTTGAGGATGCCTATGTCGGGATCGAAGCGGCGCATGCGGCCGGGATGAAAGCGGTCGCGGTTGCCACAACCCATCGGCCGGAGGAACTCAAAGCCGCGGATTTAGTCGTTAGGCGATTGGATGAGCTAACGGTGGAGCAGGTCGCTGGGCTCACCTTGTCACTCTAAGCCGTACTCGACTTGGTTTAATCCCCGAACGAGATCTCCACGTCGCGCGCAGTTTGCACCATCTGGCTGGAAGGTTGGACGAGGCGCAGGCGATTGACTGCGGCGGCAATCGGCACGTGTTGCACCTGATAATTCTGATAGCTCACCATTGACCCAAAGTGTCCTTCATTCACCAACTGCACCGCCTTGACTCCAAAGCGCGTCCCGAGAATGCGGTCGAGGGTGGTCGGAGCGCCGCCGCGTTGCAAATGTCCCAGCACGCAGCAGCGCGTTTCTTTCCCAGTCCGTGCGGCTAACTCGCGCGCCACGACATCACCAATCCCGCCAAACCGATACTCGCCGGCGGGGGTTTGATGCAGAACCTGCTGGCCATCCTTTGGGGTTGCACCTTCGGCCGCGACCACGAGTGAGCTCAGGCTACCGGCCGCATCGCGTTGTTTGATGAAGGCCGCAAGCTTGTCGTAATCGAATGGAATTTCCGGAATCAAAATCGCGTCCGCCCCGCCCGCGATGCCACCGTGGAGCGCGATCCAACCGGCGTGCCGGCCCATCACTTCGAGCACCATGACGCGTTTGTGACTCGTTGCCGTGGTGTGCAAGCGGTCGAGCGCATCCGCCACCGCTGCGACCGCGGAATCGAAGCCGAATGTCATCGCCGTGGCCTCGAGATCGTTGTCGATCGTCTTCGGCACTCCGATGCAGTTGATCCCAGCTTCCTGCAATTGCAGCGCCGTCGTCATCGAGCCGTCGCCACCGACGATGATCAGCGCCCTAACGAGCAGCCGTTCGAGCACCTCCCGGGCCTCGGCGATAACTTCCGCCGCGACGACTGCCCGTTTCCCCTCGCCCACCTTGGCGATGAAATGGCCGCGATTGGTAGTCCCGATGATCGTCCCGCCTAACGGCATGATGCCGTCGGTGCGTGTCCGGTCGAGCACGAGGTACTGGCCGGGCGGAAGGAGTCCTTCGAATCCATCTTTGAACCCCAGAACTTCCCAGCCCAGCTTCTCTGCCGCCAGCACGACGCCGCGCAGCACCGCGTTGAGACCGGGACAATCGCCACCGCTCGTCAGAACCCCGACCCGCGGCCTCATTATTCGTCCGGCCCGCCGAGCAGTTCCTTCGGGTCCATCGGCCTCCCGGCGGCCGCCCAGCGATCGTAAAGTTCCCAGCCGCGAGTGAGGAGTGCGGCGCCTTCGGCGAAACGCTTCGGGCTTGCCAGCACCACCACGATCAGCCGCCGTGGTGTAACCAGGGTGCTTGTTCCCTGCTGCGCCACTTCGGAAGAGCGCGCCGCCGAGAGCACCAGGCATTCGCCCGCCCGCGCCGTGCTCCCGGTCTTGACCCCGTCTATGTTGTCCTGACCGAGCAGTTCGTTGGTGTTGCGAAGGAGATAACGCAAGCGTTGAGGCCCGCGGCCGAACTCAATTTCGCGCTCCTTTTGCGAGACGTAAAAGCGAAAGCCGGCCTTGTTCATCGCGTAGCGCGTGAGCCGTGCGACATCGGCCGCGGTTGAGAACGGCTTCTCGCGCGAATCGATTCCGCTTGGGTTGAGAAAGCGTGTACGCAGCATCCCGAGATGCAGCGCGAGCGCATTCATTTGCCTGACGAAGTAATCCGCCGCTGTAGCGCGTGCTGCTTCGCCACTCGGCGGCAACTGTGCCTGAAGCGCGCGCCCGACGTGATCGGCGAGTGTGTAGGCGGCGATGTTGTCCGATTGCACAAGGGCAGCGTAAAGCAGATCGCGCAAAGTGATCGTGTCGCCAGGTTGAAACCCGATCGAATTGGTCGCGGTGCCGACGAACGCAGCCGGAGGAATCACCGCCACCTGGGCGAGGTCGCCGCCCTGCCTGGCCGCCCAGTCGAGCACCACCATGGCGGTCGCGATCTTCGTTAGGCTGCCGATTTGTCGCTTCTTATCCGGCTGGTATTTCTCAAGGATAAAGCCGGTTTTGGCGTCGACCGTAATCCACGCTTCGGCCGCGCGCACTGCACCCGGCGCGCTCGCGACGAGCGCGAGAACAAGCCCGGCGAAGAAAATTTTGCGCAGGGAAAAAGTCACGGCGAAAACCGCTGCACGTTAACTGGCAGGGTTCGCGGCGCAACCGCAATCCAGACGAAACGCTCCCCCTAAGATTGTCGCCTAACGAAGAACGATCGACGAGCGGGCCCCGTAGCGAAACGGATCGGGGCTGAGCACGAGCAGGATGCGCTCGGCGGCGTTGCGCAAATCGAAGGGCGGCGCTTTGCCAAGGCCGCTAGCGCGGAGGGTGCCGTCCTTGCCTTGCAGACGGCTTCCGCCAGCCATGTCGAATTCATAAATGACGCGATGCTGATCCACGTCACTCACCCTCACGTGCAGGACGAGATGCGAGCGACCGGCGCCAAAGTGTCCAAAGAAAAACCGATCGACCGGGCTGCCGCCATCGACGAGCAGGAACTGACCTTCCACCAGCCAGCCGGTGCGCGGGACCTCATCGCTCTCGAGCACGCGAGCCGGAGCCATTTTGCCCAGTTCCTCCTTCAGGTCACCCGCAAACTGAAATGGAATGAGCGACCTGCGAATCGGCACTTCGCCATCAGACGCCGCCACGTCGCCCGCGATCACCGCGTCGTTAATGCAGAACGGCCGGATGTAAATCGCGCTCGGGTTCGCTTCCCCTACCCCGCAGTTAACCTCGTAGCGCACCGATCCGACGTCCTTCGCGTCGATTCCGGTGCGAACCTGGGTCGTCGAGCCAGCGACATAGGTTTTCGTGACCACCATGTCGGCGCACGAACAAAGCAGCAGGCCCGAGGCGATAACGGTAAATGTTTTCATAAGTTTTTAACGTCGCCGGCAGCGCAATTCAGATGACACCGGCGATCGGCAGTCTGATGCTGCAACTCTCGTGCCGTGGGCCCGAGAAATTTCCCCGGCGCCTAACGTTCCACCCGGTTCGCCCGATGGCGCGCGACCAGCCCGCGGCATACCACATAAACGATCGCGGCCGAAGGCAACCCGATCACAACCGAGCCAATGAGCAGCGGCCGGCCGACGGTGAAGAAGGTTCCCCAATGGATGTACTCGCGGAGGGAAAGCGCATGGAGACTCGTCCGTCGCGGAAGGTAGCCGTGCATCGTCCAGTACCCGATCTTATATTCCCAAAGGTAAATCGCGGGCATGAACGGCAGGATGATGTCGTGCAATTGCACGCTGATGGCGGCTGCGATCTTGTTCCCACCGAACAGCCAGGCGACGCCGATCGAGAGCAGCGTCTTCAGGCTCCAAAGTGGCGTGAAACCGAAGAAAATACCGATCGCCACCCCAAGGGCGATGGCATGAGGCGAGGCTTCGATCGTGACAAGGCGGAAATGAATGTGGCTGAGCCATTCGCGAAAACGCGCCCCTGCTCCGATTCTTTTTGGCGCCTTTGTCTGCATAGGAAAATTTGCCTAACGAAACAACTCGGCCTGGCGCGGCGGTAACTTCGCGATCTGGCCCAGGGCGACACGCAACCGCGCCGCCGCATGCGGGGCAAAGTCGAGCGCATTGTTGTTAAAGATGACGTGCACCGAGTCCGCTTTGCGCGCCAGTGTTTTGCTGCGCGCGGCGATCTCCTCGATCTCGCCGGCGTTGTAATGGTAGTAGAAGCGCTCCGCCACAGTCTTGCCGTGCAGGTAACCCTGGGCGTTGCGGCCATGCAGCCGCAGGTAGGCAAGCTGCGGGTCGGTCACCTCGTTGATCGCACTCGGCATGATCGTGAAATGCTCCTCGTTAGGCGCGTCCACCAGGCAAAGCGCGATCCCGTGGCGGCAGAAAAAACCGAGCGTCTCGGGCAACTGTTCGCCGGTCATCCAATTCCGGTTGCGCAATTCCACGACTAAGCCTAACGAGCCAAGGCGGCCGACCACTTCCTCCAGTTCCGCAAGCTCATGCCGGCGCGGCGAGAAGGCGGGCGAGAGCTGAAGAAGAAATGCCCCGAATTTTCCCCCATCACATAGCGGCTCGACCGAGCGCACCACCTCATCGAGCAACGCACGCTCTGTCTGCGCAGTGAGTTTTACCTTCCCCTTTGTGTCCGCCTCAACCGACCGCTGAAGATTTGGCGGCAACATTTTCACGCTCGCCGAGTGCCGGGAAAGCAGCTTGTGCACCTTCACGTCAAAGATGAAGCCATCGGGTGTCGAACGGCACCAGCGCTCCATCATGCGCCGCTCCGGCACGGCGTAAAAGCTCGAGTTTAGCTCGACGAGATCGAAATGCTGCGCGTACCACGCCAGCCGATCCGTCGCGGCCATCTTTGGCGGATACCAGCGCTCAACAAATCCCGGGTCCGACCAGCTCGCCGTGCCGACGAGGATCTTGCCCGCCTTTCCTATTGACCGGCGTTGCGCCACGGAACAAAAGACGTGCGCTTGCGCGAGAACGCAATCGAGGGCGATGAAACCGCCCGTGGCCAAACCTGCCGCAACTGAGAAGCGAGCGCGGGGTTCGACCAAAAGCGGAATGTATGCGCCACATGCATTCGTCCGACCAAATGTATATTTTGAACCTGTTTTTATACATTTAGCCCTGCTATTGTCTAAATCATATGCATTTCAGGCCGGACAAACCCTTTAATCAGCTCCCCGACTTACCACCCAAGGACGAATTGGAGACCGCGCCTGTGCTCAAAGCTACCACCCGCGCCAGTCGGGCTCTGGCGGAATTGAAGGGTCGCACCCACAGCATTCCGAATCCAACGATCCTGCTCAACACTTTAGCTCTTCAGGAAGCCAAACTGAGCTCCGAGATCGAAAACATCTTCACCACTAACGATGAACTCTATCGAGGTCTCGCCGCGAATGGGAACGGCACCGACCTTTCCCCTCATGCCAAGGAAGTCCTGCATTATCGCGACGCACTCTGGCATGGAATGAACGCCATTCGCGATCGGCCGTTTCTCTCCACCGATCTGGCAATCGAGCTGGTCAATATCATCAAGGAGAACACTGTCGGCATTCGTAATTTGCCCGGAACAAAGCTCCACAATCCCAGCACCAGAGATGTAATCTACACTCCGCCGGAAGGCGAAGATTTGCTGCGACGCAAGCTGGCGAATCTCGAGAAGTTTTCCAACGATTCTGCATCCGAGCTCGACCCGCTCGTTAGGACCGGCGTCGCCCATTATCAGTTCGAAGCCATCCACCCGTTCTTTGATGGCAACGGGCGCACCGGGCGCATCCTGATCATTCTGCAATTGATCATGAATCAACTGCTCGAAATCCCGATTTTATTTTTGAGCCGGTTTATCATTGAGCACAAGGCGCAGTACTACCGCAGCCTCCGCGCCGTGACCGAACGTCGCGAATGGGAAGCCTGGCTTCTTTATATGCTTGAGGCGATCGAGAAAACCGCGCACGGGACCACGGAAAAGATCAACGGCATTCGCGATCTCATGGCTGACACTATTGAGGACGCAAAACGTAAATTGCCAAAGCGCGTCTTTAGTAAGGAACTCATCGAACTGATTTTCGAACAGCCCTACTGCAAAATCCGTTTTGTCGAGAAAGCCGGGATTGCCAAGCGCCTGACTGCGACGAAATATCTGCGCGCACTGGAGAAGGCGGGGTTCGTTGTTCCTACGAAACGAGGCACCGAGTTAATCTTCGTCAATCACCGGCTTTGGCGCCTGCTCACGGACGAATCAGTTCCCGAAGCATCGCCGCGGATCGGGAGCGAAAAGATGCGCCTGCGCCGCGTCCGTTCTGGCGGAGTTAGCTGAAAGTGCGGGCACTTTTGCTGAAGATTGGCTGTCTTTGCTCAGAGCCAATACCGTGAGCCATGAAACAAGGACTCACGCCGTGGCTCCAGCGGTAGGATTCGAACCTACGACCAATCGGTTAACAGCCGACCGCTCTACCACTGAGCTACGCTGGAATTTTTCCCGAGCCGAGGGCGCGAGCATATACCTTGCCCCGACCGCGCGCAGCGGCAAGTATTTTGTCAGGCTGAGCAGCGTATTGACACGGTTCCGTGTTTAGCCGCAACCGGTAAGTCAGGTCGACAGAGGTTGAAATTCGTCATCTCTATCCCAGTCGCGGGGCGGCAGGGCAGCAGTTGCGCCCAAGACGAGCCGGCAGAGGCAGCAGCGGTACCCGCGCAGCCTCAAACTTAAAACCAACCGAGCGATCGATTACAGAAACTCGCGCTGAACGAATGCGCTGGCAGCGACAAGGCGCGGCAAGTCGCTTAAGCCATGGCAGCAATTCTTTGCCGGACAAATGGTTTGGAAGTTCCGATTCTTCTACCTCGAGGCTATGAGCCGTAATCGGCAAAGTGCTTATCTTTGCCGTTTCGGCTTGACTCAACGAAAACCGCGTAGGTAAAAGGTGTAAACACACTTCGCGAAAGGAGACCTCACCATGTCACGTATTCCACTGCTAGCTCTTATGGGCCTACTGTTCCTGAGCGCGGCTTTCGCGCAGGGCGCCACCTCTTACGTTTACGTTGAGAGCAATGTTGCCACCGTGCCGTTTCAAAATTCCGTGTTTGCTTTTGCCAATGACGGACTCGGAAACCTAATTGCGCTACCCAACTCGCCGTATCTAACTGGCGGGACAGGTGTCCTAGCTCCTGGTTCCTCCGAAGTGAATGCCGATCAGGAAGTGGTTATCAACGCGGCCGGGACTGCCCTCTATGCCGTGAACGGACACACCAATTCCATCGCGGCTTTCACGATCAATGGGGATGGCATTCTGAGTACGATCGCAGGGTCTCCCTATGCTTCCGGTGGGCAGGATCCGGTCAGTATCGGCTTAGCCGGCACCTTCCTGGTGGCAGCGAACAAAAACCTGGATCCTGATCAGGACGTCGACGCGCATGTTCCGAATTACACCACATTTTCGGTCAAGCGAAACGGCAGTCTTAGGATGAATCCCGGGTCAACCCTCGATCTCGCGCGGGCCAGTGGCCCTTCACAGGCCCTGGTTTTGGGCCGGGCGCGCCTTGTCTTCGGCCTGGAGTTATTCACGTCCCGCATCGCTAGTTACAGCTATGACAAAAACGGGTTGCTAACTGAGATCAGCTTCATCAGTCCTACAACGGATCACGGGGCATTCCTCGGCGAAATCCTGCATCCGAACCAGCGGGTGTTGTATGCTGGACTTTTGGCAACCAAAGAACTGGGCGTCTATAGCTTTGACGGCGCGGGAAACATCTCTTTTGTCCAGGCCGTGCCGAATGACGGCATCGATATCTGCTGGCTGAGACTGAATGCGGCCGGGACGAGGCTTTACTCGTCCGAGTCCGTTACTAACACGCTTACGGTCTACGATACGACCGATGCGCTTAATCCGGTGCAAATTCAGCATGTCACGTTGAATGCAGCCGATGGCCCGGTGATCAATATTGAGTTGGACCCGGCGCAAACGTTTCTTTACGCCCTGGCCGGGCATGGCATCCACACGCTGAGGGTCGATGCCTCAGGAATGCTTAACGAATTGGCTAGCCCGACGATTTTGCCTATCGCAAATAGAGATACCCCGTTCGGGATGGCAGTTACTCGAAAGTAGCTATCCTTAGGCGCGCGATCGCTCCGCAGGCGAGCGTCGGGCGCGGCTGAGCATATAGACGGTCAAAGTTAGGCTGAAGCGCTGGCCGAGCCCGGCGGTCGGGCCGACGTCTTCGCTTCCGAACCGTTATGGCGCAAGAGGTGAGGATCGGGTTGGTGAGAGCACCAGCGGAAGAACGTCTGGGAACTGTTAACCAAATCACGCGTATGCGGCGAGGTCAGGGCCCAGCGGAAACCACGACGCACTCGGCCGAGGCCGCTTTCGGTCATTTCGTCTTCTTCCTTGACCCAGCGCGCCCGGACGAGCGCATCCTTGCGGATGGGAAGCGGAAAAGCATAACTATCGGCAAGCTCGAATATCCGTTTCGCCGCTTCCTTCGGGCCAAGGGTGCCAGCTTCGACGGCTTCCACCGTCTCTACTGAAGCGTTAAAAAACTCCTTGTAATCAGGATCCTCAAATTCGCAAAAGATCGGATTCTTGATCGGTCCCTTGAGGTAAGAGGGATCACCCGTCCGGGTATAATCACTCATACCGTTCATAAGATAAAATTCCGCGAGGAAAGTGCCCAGTCCAAAGACGCGAAGCCAGGCGTTCCAAAGATCGAAGTCATCCCATGAAATAAAGGAGCCATTAACCAGGTTGTCGTTGTAATCGAGGATTAACTGCTGCTGGGCATCGATCGGTCGAAAGGCCGCTTCATCGAAGTTATCGGTTTTGAGCGCTTCGAGTAACGGGTCAAGGAGGGCGTCGATGATCTCGACCGTGTTAAACATACCACGGGAGAAAAGTGGATCGACAAATCCAGAAGCGTGCGACATGAGGCAATAGCGATAACCGGTCGTATTTTTCGAGGAATACTGCAGTCGACCAGTAGAAACCCATGGCCGAACCGCCTTCCCATTCTTGAATTGTTCGCCGACACTTGGATAGCGCTGGAGGAATTCATTGAACTCGGTTTCTGCCGACACTTCCGGCTTCGGATAGCGCCGCGGGTCAATTGTCAAACCGACACTGATGATTGGATTGGTAGAGAGCGGGTTGTTGTTAAAAGGAATAACCCAAAACCAGCCTCGCTCGAAACAATGATGAAGTGTGCCGTTGTGATAGGAGATCGGGAGCGGGTTATTTGTCTCATCAAATGGCGGCACGTCCACCATGTGAGTAAAAAGCGTCCGGGAATGGTGCTTTAGGCGAGTGGGATTCTCGCGGAGACCAAAGTGATCCGCAAGGATACTCCGATACCCCGTCGCATCGGCGATAAAGCGGGCGCGAATTTCTTCACCGGCTGAGGTTTGAAGCCTGACTCCATTCTTGTCGATCTTAATGCTGGT
>JAICXG010000241.1 GCA_025980625.1 Chthoniobacterales bacterium | reverse complement strand
TTTGCCTTCACTATATTCACAGGGGCTTCATTGCTGGATGGGCAAACGCCGGCCGCGAGCGCAGCCCCCGTCGCCTCACCTTCCCCCGCGAAACACCGAGTCCACAAAAAGGCAGAATCGAAAAAGACTGCTCCCACCTCGACCCAAACAACTTCGGCGAGTTCTACAACCCAAGTCGCCTCACCCTCGCCTTCAAAGCGGCGCACCTCCAGGAAAGCTGCCGCGCAAGCCGCAGCATCGCCACAGCCAGCTGCAAGCACCTCCGCCTCACCTCGCCGCTCTCGCAAGGCTGCCGCGCAGCCAACCGCTGCGTCGATTGCCGGTGCGACCGCGTCACCCTTACCCAGATCTCGCGTTCGCAAGACGAAGGAAACTGGCACTGCGACAGCTGCCGCTACTCCGGTAGCCACCGCAACAACGACTCCGCGGAGGTCCGTTATTGGCTCATTTTTCCGCAAAAAGACCGAGCCCATGAGCACCCCGGCACCCGCCGCCGAGAACCCTTCCTCGATCACCCCGGTCATGGCCACACCTATGCCAGGGGGCGGATATGGCAAAGTATGGGTGAACACAAAAACTCACATCTATCACCGCGAAGGCTCACGCTTCTACGGCAAAACCAAAGAGGGTAAATATGTTACCGAGCAGGAGGCGATCGACGAAGGAGATAGAGCTGCGGCCAAAGGAGATTGAGCCCGGCAGTTGTAGGTCTAACAGTTTCCAGGATAACTCCTGCATTCGCCTCACGGAAGAGCTAAGCCGATTTTGCCTAACGCCTAACGAGACGCAGTTTGAAGCGTTCGTCGTAACGCCCGCGATTAAAGGCGCGGCAACAGGCAAGACAGGCCGAGCTCCGCCGCAACCGCCGGGTACGCCGGAAATCGCGCCGGCAACTGGGACAGGAGTAAAGGTAGCGCCGCTTCAGCCGGCGAATCGGGAAGGGCAGGTTGTGGCAGCGCGCTTCATCCGCGATCCCGAGATCGGCGCAGGCGCGGCGCCATTCCTTCCCGTGCGGCGCGATCCGGCGCCGTCCGGCGCGGGCTTGCGCGAGGAGATGCGCCAGCTCGTGGCGCAGGGTGCGATCGATCTCGCCCTCGCCGTGCGCGGTCAAGCGGCAGTTGAGAACCACGCGCGCCTTGTCGCATTCGGCGCGACCGGCCGCCGAGCGGAGCCGCGCCGACCATTCCACGCGCACCTTTGCTGCCATCGCCACCGCGCCATGGGCTAGCAACAGTTCGCGCGCGAGCGCCTCCAGCCGCAGATCGCGCCCGACCGATTTCGCGGGAAGACAAGGAGCCAGCGCGAATTCCAGCTGCCTAAACAAAAGCATGTTCGTCCGAGTCGATCCGAAGCGATGACTTGCGGCGCTGCGCAATGCGATCGAGCGCGCCGATCGTCTGCTCGATTTCTTCCGTGGTGGTCTCTTTGCCTAACGAAAAGCGAATCGCCGAGCCGGCACGTTCCGGAGACAATCCCATCGCGAGCAGGACATGCGAGGCGACAACTGATCCGACCATGCAGGCCGATCCGCTCGAGGCGCAAACCGCTTCGAGATCAAGCGCTATCAGCATCGTCTCGGAACTAAAGCCGGGGAAGCTGACATTGAGCGTGTTGGCGATTCGCGATGCGCCGCCCGCATTCTGCCGCGCCTCCGGAAAAACGCGGACGATCCCGCGCCAGAGTTGGTCGCGCAGCTTTGCCTGGCGCCTTTGTTCGTTAGGCAAATCCCGCAGCGCTTCTTCCGCCGCGGCCGCCATTCCGGCAATTGCCGCGACATTCTCGGTCCCGGGCCGGCGTTCCCCTTCCTGCGCGCCGCCGAACTGGATCGAGTCGATCGAGATGCCGGAGCGGAGATAGAGAAACCCGGCACCTTTTGGCCCATAAAATTTGTGCGCGGCAAAGCTCGCAGCGTCGGGCAACGGACCTGCGGAAGCAGGTCCCTCCGGAGGGACGAGCTTCTGCTCGTCCGCCTTTCCGAACGCCTGCACCATGTCGGAATGCAGGAGTACGCCGCGCCGCTCGCAGCCCTGCGCGATCTCTGCGATCGGCTGAATCACGCCAGTTTCATTATTCGCGCTCATGATTGAAACGAGAATCGTGTCCGGCCGAATCGCGCCTTCTAATTGCTCGGGATCGATCATCCCTTCGGACGAAAGATCGAGCCACGTCACCTCGAAACCTTCGCGCTTCTCGAGATGCTCGAGCGCATGGAGCACGGCGTGATGCTCGGCGCGATTGCTCACCAGGTGTTTTCCTTTGGCCGCATGTCGCCGCGCCAGACCCAGCACCGCAAGATTATTCGACTCCGTCCCGCCGCTCGTGAAAATGATCTCGTTAGGCTTCGCGCCTAACAATGCCGCGATCCGATCGCGCGCCTCGTCGATTGCTGCCCGCGCTTCGCGTCCCGCCGCATGCACACTGGAAGCATTGCCGAAATGCTCCTCCAGAAACGGCCGCACCGCCGCTCGCGCCGCGGCGCAAAGCGGGGTGGTGGCGTTATAGTCGAGGTAAATCACGCAGAAATCAGAATTTGCTCTCCCCGTCCGGCGTGCGTTCCCGTCTCGAGATCACCCGTACCTGCTTCGCTTCGTAATAGACTAACGAATCCGCCGGCACACTTTGCATGATAAAAACATTCCCTCCGATCGTGCTCCGCGCGCCGACCACTGTCTTGCCGCCGAGGATGGTCGCGTTCGGATAAATCGTGACGTAGTCCTCCACGTTCGGGTGCCGTTTCCCGCCTTTCCTGATGTGCCCGGCCTCGTCCTTTTGGAAACTGCGCGCCCCCAGCGTCACGCCATGAAAAAGCTTCACGTGATTTCCGATCACGCAGGTCTCGCCGATCACCACGCCGGTGCCGTGATCGATGAAAAAATGCGACCCGATCTGCGCGCCGGGATGAATGTCGATCCCGGTGCGGCCGTGCGCCCATTCCGTCATCATCCGGGGGATGAGCGGGAGCTGTTGCTCATAAAGAACATGGGCGAGGCGCTGGATCGCGATCGCCTCGAGCGACGGGTAAGCGAGGATGATTTCCTCATAGCTGGTCGAAGCTGGGTCGCCTTCATAGGCGGCGTCGATATCCGTCCAGAGCATCTCACGCACGCCCGCGAGCCGGCCAAAGAAATGCCGCAAAATGCGATCGGCATCTGCTTCCACCGAGCCGTCGCCATGCCGGCGCGCCAGGCTTTTGCAGACCTCCGGGTGAAGCCGACCGTGGAGCGTGCGAATGCGGCTGCGGGTGAGATCGGCCAGATCGCCTGGGTGCACGACCGGTTCGCCGTGAAAGCCGGGAAAGAGCAGGCTGAGCAGTTCCACGCAAGCTTCGTCGATCGCGGGCCGTGACGGCAGCGTGGCCGCAGCATCCAGATAATTGATCCCGCCCTCGGCGCTGTAAGTACGCAGGAGCGCCTCCGCCGGGTGCTGGTCAGGCGATTCGTCCATCAATGGCAAAGCTACGGGCGAGGCACGGGCGAGTAAAAGGGAAAGCGGCGTGTCCAGCATCTTGCAAGCGTCCCGAGGATACGGCAGCGACAAGATCGGCGCACGATTCAGTTGAGATGTCGCCACTCGTTTTCAGTCCGGTTCAAAGTGCGCATTAATTCTGCGAGGTTGACGAAGGGGCCGCTTAAGGCGTCCTATCGTGCAAGGACAACCAGCATGCGGCAATTGTTTATTACTCTGGCGGGGGCACTGGTTCTCGTCGCAAACGCGCGCGGTGCAATCGGCGAGAGCGAGGGACAAATCCGGGCGCGCTACGGCGAAGCCGTCCAGGTGCTGCCGGCACACGCCGCCGATTCCAGCCTAACGAAGTGCTATTTCTCGAATGGCTTTCTCATCTTCGTCAGCTACATCAAAAACCACAGTGTTCGCGAGACCCTCACCAAAGCGAACAATACCAAACTAACAGTCGCCGACGTCCAGGACGCGCTCCGGGCGAATGGGGGTAACTCCGCCTGGACTACTACTGCACCGCTAACCGGTTCAAAGGCGGCGGGCGTGCAGGTCTGGCGCACGAGTGATGCAGAATCCCGCGTCGCGATTTACGATGCGCAGACTCATGCCCTCTTTATCACCACTCAGCGATTCATCGACCGGACCCGGGCCATGCCGCCGCTGGCTGCCGGAGGAACCGCGAGCGCGTTCGCCGGCGCGCGTGGAACGGGTCGGACTGGTGGCGCCGGAGCACCCGGCGGGCATGCAATGCGAAGCATGAAGCTGCTCGACAAAAATGCTTTCTCGAACCTGCGGCAAGCCCAGCCACAGCCTTCGGCCAGCCCCGGCAAGTAAGACGCGCCGGAAGTCAGGCATCTTGCCTGACTCGGCGGACAGGCCTCCGGCCTGTCGGCTTATCAGCTTTGTATTTCACAGTCACAATG
>JAICXG010000262.1 GCA_025980625.1 Chthoniobacterales bacterium | reverse complement strand
GATGCGATGGAAGGCCCGACACCGGTTAGCGCCCTCATCCATGCCGCCACCATGGTCGCGGCCGGTGTCTTCCTCGTTGCCCGTGTCTATCCGCTTTTCTCGTTAGGCGCGATCAACGGCGTCACAACCTCACTCGTCGTCGTCGTCTGGGTCGGGGTTGTGACCGCCCTCATCTCGGCCCTTATCGCTCTTGCTCAATCGGACATTAAGCGCATCCTCGCCTACTCGACCGTCTCGCAGCTCGGACTAATGATGGTGTCACTGGGTGTAGGAGGCGTTGCCGCTGGCATCACGCACCTGCTCGCGCATGGCTTTTTTAAAGGCCTTCTCTTTCTCGGCTCCGGCTCGGTTATTCACGGCTGCCATCACGAGCAGGATGTCCGCAAGATGGGTGGCCTGCGGCGATTGATGCCGGTGACCTTTGCCGCCTATGCGGTGGGCATGATGGCGCTGAGCGGCGTGCCGATCTTTTTCTCCGGCGCCTGGACAAAGGAGGAAATCCTCCATGCCACCTCCCAATGGAGCCCGTCACATCTCCCGTATTATCTCATGCTCCTCGGTGTTGTCCTGACCGCGCTCTACATGACGCGCCAGATGATCTACGTCTTCTTCAATGCGCCGCGCGCCGCCGCCGCACATGCGCATGAGAGTCCACCAGTCATAACTGGCCCGTTGATCGTGCTCGCGTTTTGCACGGTCGGGTTCAGTGTCGCGCTGACGCCGGCGTGGCCTTGGCTGCACGACTATCTGTCGGGTGAAGTGCCGGCCTTGAGCTGGTTGGGACTGATTCAACCGGCGCTCTACCTCTCGCTCGCCCTGGTCGCGCTCGGGATCGGCCTCGGCATTTTGGTCTATCGCGGCGCGACTGAAATCGATCCAGTCGAACGCAACCTGCCGGCACTCTTTCGTTTTCTGCAAAACCGGATGTGGCTCGATGAGCTCTACGACCGCACCGTGCTTGCGCTCGCCTGGTTCGCCGCGCAGTTGTCGAATTTTCTCGATCGCTATCTCTGGGATGGGCTTGTAACTCTTATCGCTGCAATCAGCGCCTTCTTTGGCAGCCTGATGAAAGGCTTCGACGACCACGCCATCAATGCCGGTGTAAACGATGGCACTGATGTCACCCGCGGTTTCGGCCGCCTTATTTCCAAAGCGCAATCGGGCCAGGTCCAGACCTATCTCGGCATCATCGCTCTCAGCATGCTGGCGCTGCTGATTTTCTACGCATGGCTCACCTGATTGCGGGACTTATCTATCTTCCAATCCTTGGCGCGCTCTTTGTTAGCGTCGCGCCAAAGAACTTCGCGCGCGCCGTCGCCCTCGGGGCCAACCTGCTGAGCGCGATCTGCGCAGCCGAATTGTGGTGGCATTTCGACCCGCGCGTCGCCGGCCTGCAAATGGTGGTACGGCATGTCTGGATTCCAGTCATTGGGGCGGAGCTCCACTTTGGGATCGATGGCCTAAGTCTGCTCCTTGTCCTGCTGACATCCCTGGTCTTTCTTTTTGCCTTTTTCGCGCAACGAATGGGTCGTGGCTTTTGCGCGCTCATGCTCGTGATGCAGGCCTCGCTCTACGGTGTCTTCACCGCCCAGAATTTCATTCTCTGGTTTGTTTTCTACGAGATGAGCCTGGTTCCGGGCTTCCTTCTCATCAAAGTCTGGGGCGGCCCAAAGCGTGATCGGGCCGCGACAAAATTCTTCCTCTATACCTTCCTCGGCAGTGTCGCGATGCTGCTTTCCTTCCTCGGGATTTATCTCGTCAGAGGAACCTTTGACTTTGCAGAGCTGGCTTCGTTAGGCAAAACCGGGTTACTTAGCGGCCACCTAGGCTGGCTGGCTTTCGCCGGAGTGTTTCTCGGGCTCGCGGTCAAGGTGCCGCTCTTTCCTTTCCACACCTGGCTGCCGGATGCCTACGAAGCCGCGCCGACCGGAACAACAATGGTTTTGACCGGCACACTTTCCAAGATGGGAGTTTACGGGTTCATCCGGCTTCTCCTGCCGCTTTTCCCTAACGAGACAAGGATTGCTGGGCCGTGGCTGCTCGGTCTGGCCGTCGCTTCCATTATCTTCGCGTCGCTTGCCGCCTGGGCACAAACTGATCTGAAGCGGATGGTCGCGTATCTTTCGATCAATCATCTTGGTTATTGCATGCTCGGCCTTTTCGCTGTCACCGCGACCGCGGTTGTCCCCGCGGTTGAAGGAGAGGCGGCAATGAGCGGTGTCTTTCTGCAAATCCTGAATCACGGCATCACCGCCGCGGCGCTCTTCTATTTCGTCGGCCTTCTCGAAGAACGGCGCGGCGCGCGCGGGTTGAATGATTTCGGCGGCCTGATGCAACGCACCCCGCTTCTCTGCGGCTGGATGAGCGTGGCAATGTTTTCCTCGTTAGGCTTGCCCGGTCTGAACGGCTTTGTTGGGGAGTTTTTGATTTTCAAAGGCTCCTTCGCCCTCGTCGCCGGCTACACCGCGGTGGCCGTACTCGGTCTGCTGATTACGGCGATCGCTTTCATGCGAGTGATGCAGGCGCTTTTCAGTGGGCCGCTCGCGGAAAGCTGCGCCGGCATGCCGGACCTTCGCACCAGCGAGAGATGGATCGTCGTCCCGGTAACCCTCCTCATGTTCGCGATCGGGATCGCTCCGCAGTTTGTCTGCACGATCTTTAACTCCACCGTCGCTCAGATGGCGCACTTGTTAGGCTAAGATAACCCGGATGAGTAAGGAAGTCGTGCCAGGCGATCGCATCGCAGCGTCAATTCAGATCATTCGCGGCCAAAAGGTGCTGCTGGATTTTGATCTGGCAGCTCTCTACGGAGTGGCGACGAAAGTTCTTAACCAAGCGGTAAAACGAAACCTGGCGCGGTTCCCGCGCGATTTCATGTTCCCCCTAAATGCCGAGGAGGCCGGGCGACTTAGGTCACAAATTGTGACCTTGAACGTTAAGCCTTCTCTCGGGAAGCGACCTTTAAGGTCACAAATTGTGACCTTAAAGCGCGGTGAACATCGGAAGTATCGGCCCTACGCGTTCACCGAGCAGGGCGTCGCGATGCTCTCCGAAATTGGTTTCCACGTCCGCGAGACCCCTCCTCGCTACGGCACGCGGCGAACGCGATGATTGCCTGGACGATTTACGTCACGTTCGCGGGCGCGATCGTAACCCTCCTCCTGCCGCGAATTTCCTCCCGCTGGCTCGCGCTCGTCACCGCCGTGGCGGGCTTTTGCATCGGCCTGAATGCCTTCTTCGCTCGCACAACCGACTTCGCCCAGTTCCGCACGATCGTCCGCGTGCCATGGATCGCCGCCCTCGGAACGCATTATCACCTCGCGGCCGACGGAATCAGCCTGACGATGGTGTTGGTGACCGGCGTGACAGCGATTTCCGCCGTGCTCTTCTCCTGGAAAGTAAAGGAACGGCCTAACGAGTTTTTCTTTTGGCTGCTGCTCGTGGTAGCCGGCTCCTACGGAGTATTCCTGAGTGCCGATCTTTTTCTCCTCTTCCTCTTCTATGAGCTGGTGATCATTCCGAAGTATTTCCTGATCGCGATCTGGGGTTCGACGAACCGGGAATACGGCGCGATGAAACTCACGCTCTATTCCTTCTTCGGCGGCGTGCTCGTCTTTATCGGCATCCTTATCATCTACGCCAGCGCCGGCTCTTTCGACCTCCAAACGCTGGCGAAGTTTCCATTCGATCTGCGCACCCAACTCGCCGCCTTTCCGGTACTCTTTCTTGGGTTCGCGGTTCTCGCCGGCATTTGGCCGCTCCACACCTGGGCACCGACCGGCCATGTCGCGGCCCCGACCGCCGGCTCGATGTTACTTGCCGGGATCGTGATGAAGCTCGGCGCCTACGGCGCATTGCGGGTCGCGCTCAATCTCTTTCCGTTAGGCTTTTTCGCCTGGAGCAAATGGATCGCGTTGCTCGCAGTAATCGGGATCGTCTATGCCGCCGCGGTCGCGCTCCGGCAGAAGGATCTCAAGTTCGTCATCGGCTACTCGAGCGTCAGCCACATGGGTTTTGTGCT
>JAICXG010000105.1 GCA_025980625.1 Chthoniobacterales bacterium | reverse complement strand
GGGATCGTGCGCGCGCCCTTCGGCCCCTGCACCCGCACGGTCGCGTCAAGGATCGCGAGCGCGACACACATATCGCTCGGATGCACCGCGATGCATTTGTCGCTCTGGCCGAGGATGGCGTGGATCCGGTTGTAACCTTCGAGCGCGCCGCAGCCGCTCCCCGGCGCGCGCTTGTTGCACATCGGAAACGCCGGGTCGTAGAAATAATAACAGCGCGTCCGCTGCAGGAGATTGCCACCGGTGGTGGCGAGATTGCGCAATTGCGGACTCGCGCCGGACAGCAGCGCCTCGCTCAGCACCGGATAGCGCCTAACGATAAGCGGATGGGCGGCGAGATCGGAATTGCGGACGAGCGCGCCAACCCGGACTCCGCCATTGTCAGGCAATTCCTCCACCCTGGTGAGCGGGATCCGATTGATGTCGATGAGCGCCTCTGGCCGCTCCACGCCCATTTTCATGAGATCGACCAGATTGGTCCCACCGCCGAGAAATTTTGCTTTCTCGTTTGTCGCGATGCCATTGAGCGCGGCCTGCTCATCCTGAGCGCGCGAGTAGGTAAAGGGCGTCATGCTTTCTGCGCTCCTCCCATCTCATCACGCGCCTGTTTGATCGCCTCGACGATATTCGGGTACGCGCCGCACCGGCAGAGATTGCCGCTCATCCATTCACGGATCTGCGCATCGTTCGTCGCATGGCCTTCGTGCACGCACGCGACCGCGGAACAAATCTGTCCCGGGGTGCAATAACCGCACTGGAATCCGTCGTGCTCGATGAAAGCGGCCTGCATCGGATGAAGCTGATCGCCGTGGGCGAGCCCCTCGATCGTCGTGATCTCGTCCCCCTCGTGCACGACCGCGAGCGCGAGGCAGGAATTCACCCGGCGGCCATTAATCAAAACCGTGCAGGCGCCGCACTGCCCGTGATCGCAGCCCTTTTTCGAGCCGGTGAGATGGAGTTGTTCGCGCAGCAGATCGAGGAGCGAGACCCGCGGGTCGAGCCGGAGCTTGTGCAGCGCGCCATTAATTTTCAGTTCGACATCCACCATCTTCATCGACTCGTTAGGCGCGACGCCCGCCCCGGCCGGCGCGATCGCAAAGGCGGCGAGGTGCGGCCCGAGTGTAAGCGCGGCGCTGGTTCCGGCGACTTGTTTCAAAAAACAACGGCGCGTTTCTGGACCGCCGAGAAAGAAAATTTCGTCGCTCAGGTTTTCACCACCGGCCGGCGAAGCCTCGGGATCGATTTCGTCGGGCACGCATTTGTTTCGTAATCAGGCGGTCCGGCGGTTTGAAAAAACTTCGCGCGCGCGAAGGGTGAGCGGGTGAGGGGAATCGAACCCCCGTATGCAGCTTGGGAAGCTGCCGTTCTGCCATTGAACTACACCCGCAGACGAGCCCCGATTCTCGACGGTTGGTTCGGCCTTGGCAAGTAAAGGATCATTGCCAGGAAACCACGTCGTCGGAGCTGGTGAATTTGCCGTCGCCATTGTTGCCGAGTTTGGCGTCATTCCCGAGTGACCAGGTTATTACGCCCTGGTGAACCGGATCGGAGCCAGCACCGTTGCTGCCGTAAGGGTTTGTCAGTGTGCCGCCATACTCCGCGTCGAGCGCAATCGCATATTCGTTCCCCCACGGATCATAGTAGCCGCCAGTCGCCGTCTCGATCCCGGAGCGCGGCGCGGTCTGATTTTTCGCCTCCGGAGGGCTAAGATAGACGATCTTTCGGGTGTTCAGGACAAAGGTGATGGCGCGGAGCTCATTGAAGAGACCACCGTTTTCGGGCGTCGAGCCTCCGGGGCCTAACGTCGCGGTTGCATTCGTGGTCGCGCTGGTCGGGTATCTGCCATACTCGGTATAGAAGGCATTCACGGCCGTCGCGATTTGTGTCAGGTCGTTCTTCGCCTGCGTCTTTTTCGCCTGATCCTGCACCCCGCGGAAGGCGGGGAAAAGCAGCCCCATCAGGATCGCGATCACGCTGATCACGACGACCAGCTCGATGAGGGTAAAGGCCCTGCCTGGCTTCGGATTTCGAACTGCTAATTTCGAATTTCTCCTCACACCCATTTTTGCATCTGTTCGGGGAAGGGACATTGGGCGCAGTCGCTCTCATCCTGCAAGCAAAAGTCTTCGTAGATCTGGAGGAGCCCTTGTTGCTGCGCCACGGTGCGAAGGAAGCGCGCCCGCCGCGGGTCGTCACCGAAAAGCCGCGCGGCGCCAGTCTCGAGCCGGCGATTCGTCAGGCGCGCGGGCAATTTCGTGTAATCCGGCCAGGCGGCCCGGGCCTGCGCTTGCCGCCACGGCAAAACGACGTTCGCCAGGATCTCGGTGATGCGCGATTCGCCGACCAGGGCCATCTCTGCGCCTGCCGGCTGGGAGGTGAGAGTGTAATGAAAATTCCAGAACGGATGCGCCAGCTCGGCAAAAAACCGGCGCGCGGCGCCGAGGTCCTCCTTGCCTAACGAGCGGCGCAGGCGCGGCCATTCCCTTGCGATCGCAGCGAGAGCGGCGAGACGGCGCTGCGGATGATTGAGCGGACGCGTTCCGCTCAGGCGCCAGGTGCGCGCCGGGAGGATGAGCCGCTCGAGCTCGGCGCGACGCGGCCACCATGAGTCCCATAGAACGCGCAGATATTTGCGCGTCCCGGGCTTGAACTCGGCGAGATCAGGCGCATCGAGAAAACCCGCGACGCCGAAAAGGCTCGCTTCGATTTCGTTAGGCAGGGCGCGCAGGGTTTTCAGCGGGAGCCGTTGCGCGAGGAGGGTGAAAGGCAGCTTGTTCTGTTTATAGCCAAGGGCGGCGGCGAATTCCTGCAAGAGCGCCTCGTCTTCGCCGTGCAACCCGGCGAGACGCTCGAGCCGCTGCGCTTTGCGCTGCAAACGGAATTGCGCGGCCGCGTCGAGGATGCTGCTGATTTTTTCCTCGGGCAGTCCCCGCAAAGGTGCCTGGCACCGGCCCGGTCGGGCGAGCGGGATATTGCTCGAGAAGACGGCCGGAAGCGCGGCCGGATCGACCTGAAGCTGCGTGACCTGACGATTCGCCGAGGTGCGGGTGAAGAACTCGCGGGTGCCGCGTTCGCTGAAAACGTGCAGCACCGTCTGGTCGAACGCCGGATTGGTCGCGTGGCCATGCGACTCCCAATTGAGATCAGCGATATCGAACTCGATGCTGCCGCGGAGAATTTCGCGATGGTTGATCCGCACGGCGGCGTCGGAAAAGTCGGGACCGGCCTCGCGATTCCAGGTGCCGAACTGGACGACATCGATCGTCTCACCGGCGGTGCCGGTAAAGCTTTTGCCGAAATCGCCCGCGAACCAGCGGGCCTGCAATTCCAGCTCAGAGAAACTATGGCCAAGACGAAAGAGCGGTCGCTCATGGATCTTGGCCGTCGCGCGGAGCTGGGCGTAACGTTCCGGGCCAGACATGGCCGAAGGCTAGCGCGCGACGATCGTTAGGGGCAAGCCTCGATTGCAACCGCGACGTTTGCATTGCACCGCTCGGGCAGGCTCAAGCGAGCAGTCGTCGAGCGAGAGCCCCAAAAGAAGCGATATGGATTTCTCCAGCCAGTCCGCGCTAGCCGGATTTCGTTAGGCGATTATTCCGCGCGCGAAGCATCGAGCGCGACGCGCAGGTCCTCGACAAAGAGCGCATATTCGCGTCGGCGCGATTCTTCATCGGGCTGCCGGAGCAGAGAAGAAGGATGCACGGTGGCGACGACGCGCGGCGCGAGCTGGGAGCGGAGCAGCTTGCCGCGCTCGCGCGTGACGCGAAAACCGGACCCGAAGATCGCCTGCGCCGCGGTTGCGCCGAGACAGACGAGAACGCCCGGCCTAACGACGCGCAATTCCGCCTCGAGCCAGGGCCGGCAAGCGGCGAGGTCACGCGAGCTTGGTTTCTGGTGGATGCGCCGTTTGCCGCGCGCTTCCCATTTGAAGTGCTTGACCGCGTTGGTGACGTAAACCGCGTTGCGATCGATCCCCGCTTCCTCGAGCGCGCGGTTGAGAATATTCCCGGCCGGCCCGACGAATGGTTTGCCGCTCAAATCTTCTCGATCGCCGGGCTGTTCGCCGAGCAGCATGAGAGCGGCGCCTTTGCGGCCTTCGCCGAAGACGGTTTGGGTCGCATTTTTGTAAAGCGGGCAGGCGGTGCAATGCGCGGCCGCTGCGCGCAGAGTCGTTAGGCTGGAAGTTTCTGGGACATCCGCGAGGCGCCATTCATTGCCGTTGCTGGTTGCAATTTTGCGGGCGCGTTCTTTCATCGATCGGCCGAGCAGAGGCGAGCGGCCCCCATCTTCTTTCGGGCTCGCCGGCGCGGTCGCGTGCACATTTGCGGAGGCGCGCGCGAACTCCCGGCGTATGAATTGGCACAAAATGGACGCGATTATCGAAACTCCGCGCCTCCGCTTGCGCCATTTTGTTGAAAGCGATCTCGACGCAGTCGCCGCCCTGATGGCGAATCCGGATTTCATGCGTTTTTCGCGGGGTGTATTCGCGCGCGAAGAAGCGAAGCGCTTTCTCTTAGATCGATTGATCGCGCCAACCCGGCAATGTTTGCCCAGCCAGTTTGCGGTCATTACGCAGGAGGAGAAAAGGCTGATTGGTTACTGCGGTCTTTTCCGCCAGGTGGTCGACGAGATCAGCGAGATCGAGATTGGTTACCGGCTGCATCCGGCGTATTGGAACCGCGGGTTGGCCACCGAGGCGGCCCGGGCGGTGCGCGATTACGGTTTTGACGTTCTGGAATTGGAGCGGGTGATCTCGCTCATTCATCCCGACAACCACGCCTCGCGCCGGGTGGCGGAGAAAGTCGGAATGCGGCTGGAAAAGGAGACGACCTTTCGCGGTTTCCCGACTCTCGTTTTCAGTCACCGGCGCGAAGTAAGAGTCATGAGTCGTTCGAATCTCGTGAACCCGCCCTAACGAGTTTCGTTATGACAAGCGGGAACTTCTTCCTTGGCGAGGTGGCTTTATTGACCCGCCGGCATTTTGCCAAAGCCGAGAACTCGTGCAGCCGGCGAGATCGTCCAACCTTGAAGCACGAGTGAGACAATTACCACTCCGAAGGTGGCACCGAATAGAAGCGCGGCGTTTGGTGAACCGGCGAGCACTGGAATAATCGTGAGGTAAATTGGCACCGCTCCGCGCAATCCGACCCAGGATGCGAATGCCGATTCATGCGCGGGATACTGAAGCGCGCGCCGATCAGGCCCGCGAAAACACTCATGAGGGCGAGTGCACCACTGAGCAGAATTAATTGATGCGCGGTATTCATCGACCTGAATGCCCAGCCGCGATAATCTCATGGCATGCAAGAGGCGCGCACGAGAGCCGTCGGTTTGCGCCGGGCATTTCTCATCATTCTGGTGCTGGCGGTATCCGCGCTGTTCGTCGCTGTGGTCTGGCCTTTTCTAAAGCCGCTCCTGCTCGCGGCATTGCTGGCCGCTCTTTTCCATCCCTTTTACCGATGGGTCACACGTATGCTGGGCAGCCGCCGATCACTGGCCGCCATCGTCACTCTTATCATTCTCTTTATTCTTATAGCCGGACCCCTTAGTGCATTTGCAGGGCTGGTCGTGAAACAGGCCGCGACTTTGGGTGATGAGGCTTTGCCATGGCTTCAACAACACTTCGGTGCAGCTGCCAGCTTTAACGCGCATGATTGGCTCGCGCGCCAATTTCCTGCGCTTAGCGATTACATTCCGCCGCAGGAACAGTTGGTCCAAAATGCCGGCGTGGCGGCGAAATCGGCTGGTGGGTTTGTTGTCTCTTTGCTTACCCGAATGACTGCGGGAACTGCGACTTTTGTTCTGGATTTGTTCATCATGGCCTATGCCATGTTTTTCTTCTTCAAAGACGGCCGAGCCATGATCGAGCAGATGCTTTATTACGTTCCGCTCAGCCGTGCCGACAAAACACGGATGCTTGAGCAATTCACGTCGATTACCCGTGCCACTCTAAAAGGCACACTCCTTATTGGTATCATTCAGGGAACATTGGCTGGGTTGGGATTCTGGCTCGCCGGGATCGATGGCGCAGCTTTCTGGGGAACTTTGATGGCTATCCTTTCCATCCTTCCCGCAGTAGGCGCGCCCGTAGTTTGGGTGCCGGCCGGAATATACCTCCTTCTCAGTGGCCGCGTAGTTACAGGTCTGGTGCTGATGGGTTGGTGCGCCGCAGTCTTAGCCGCGGTGGAATATGTCGTGCGTCCGGCGTTAATTGGGACCGACATCAAAATGCCTGACCTTCTTGTGCTCGTTGGCACATTGGGCGGTTTGTATCTGTTTGGACCAATTGGGTTCATCGTCGGGCCGATCGTTTGCGGATTGTTTCTCACGGTCTGGGACATTTATGGAACAACCTTCAGAGGCATTCTCGTGCCCGAAAAAGCTGTGCCTGCGTCCTCAGAACAGGACCAGACGAAACGTGAGATCACGGCTTAGCCGGGATGTCTTTGATTAGATCGGCAACGAGCGGGAAGTGATCCGAAGCGATCCATGAGCGCGCGGTGCGATATACACGGACACTTAGGGCACGTAGCGCGTCGTTCAGGAAAATGTGATCCACAGCCCACGTTGGGAGATAGGTCGGAAACGTCGATAGCTTGTTCGCTGTCACTGATTCGCGAACATCATGCAGAACCTTCAACAGACAGCGATAAGTCTGCGAGCCCGGTATGCTGTTAAGATCGCCGAGGAGAACCAGCGGGCTATTTCCTGGCACGCTGCCCAGCCACTCTGGACTGCTGAGTAACTCTGCCTGGAGCAGCCGCTCCGAGCGTCCAAGTCCCAGATGTGTGTTGATGATCTGAACTGCGCCGAGGCTCGTTTCTGCTTCTGCCCAGATCGCGATGCGTGGCTCCCGGCAATACCATGGACTTTTTCCGGGTAACTCCGCGACGCGCACGAGCCGCAGCGGATACCGGCTGATGATCGCATCGCCGAAATGTTCATGCACGTTTCGCAGTGCCGGCTGGAAGATAACATTCCAACCGAGATAGCGGGCGATCATGGCAGCTTGATCGACTCCGCCGAAACGCGCTCGCCGCAAACTCAACTCCTGCAAACTGACAATGTCCACTGACATACTCGCTATGACTTCTGCGATCCGAGCTTCAGAGCGACGCCAGTCGATCCCGAGACAGCGATGCACATTGTAAGTGGCGACTCGCAAAATCGAAGAATCGGTCATTGTCACTTATTGGCTAACAAAAGGAACTTCGGCTATAACGCAAAAACATGAAAAATTTAGGGCGGTGTTTTCGTATGAGCTTGTGATCTCGACCTACTAACTCTGGTTGGAAGTCTGGGTTGATAACAGAATTCGGCATAAGACTGTCTTACCGCATTATTGCGATCTTACGAAAAGAGACCGAATAGAAGGCATGCCTGGATTTATCTGCCCGATGCACCCCGAGGTGCAGAGTGACCGGCCGGGAGCGTGTCCGAAATGCGGGATGGGGCTGGAGGCCGCGACACCGGGTCGGGCTACCGCAAAAATTATCTACACCTGCCCAATGCATCCGCAGATCGAGCAGGATCATCCCGGCAATTGCCCGATTTGTGGAATGGCCTTGGAAGCGAAGAACGTTATCGCGGGCAGCGAAGGAGAGAACGCCGAGCTGCGCGACATGACGCTGCGATTCTGGATCGGCGCCGTGCTGAGCCTGCCGGTCTTCGTCGTGGCGATGGCTCATCTCTTACCTGGTGCACCGGAATGGGTGCAGGGCGACGTCTCGCGCTGGATGCAATTTATCCTGAGCACGCCGGTTGTGCTGTGGTGCGGCTGGCCATTTTTCCAGCGTGGCTGGCAATCGCTCGTTAACCGCTCGCTGAACATGTTTACGCTCATCGCGATGGGTGTGGGCGCGGCCTATCTCTACAGCGCGGTCGTCATGTTGCTGCCCGGGGTTTTCCCGCCATCGTTTTCGGCCCACGGAAAAATCGGCATTTACTTCGAAGCGGCAGCCATCATCACCGTCCTGGTCTTGTTAGGGCAAGTCTTGGAGCTGCGCGCGCGCAGTCGCACCGGGAGCGCGATTCGCGCGTTGCTCGGTCTCGCGCCAAACACCGCGCGCATTGTTCGCGATGGCGAAGAACGCGACGTGCCTCTCGATCAAGTGGAAAAAGGCGACCGGCTGCGGGTGCGTCCGGGCGAAAAGGTGCCGGTGGATGGCCGCGTGATCGATGGACGCACGAGCATGGATGAATCGATGATCACCGGCGAGTCGCTGCCGGTGACAAAGGCCGCCGGCGACCGCGTCACGGGCGGCACCATCAACCAAACCGGCAGCATCGTGATGGAAGCGGAGCGCGTTGGCAGCGAGACCGTGCTTTCGCAGATCGTCGAAATGGTCGCGCAAGCGCAACGCAGCCGCGCGCCCATCCAAGGTGTGGCCGACAAAGTGGCGAGCTGGTTCGTTCCCGCAGTCATCGTGGTTGCGATCATCACGTTGTTCGTGTGGTGGTTCGTCGGGCCTGAACCGCGGCTGGCGTATGGAATTGTCAACGCCGTCGCGGTGTTGATCATCGCCTGCCCATGCGCGCTCGGTCTGGCCACGCCGATGTCGGTGATGGTCGGCGTCGGCCGCGGCGCGCAAGCCGGCGTGCTTGTTAAAAAAGCCGAAGCGATGGAGTTGATGGAAAAGGTGGACACGCTCGTCGTGGATAAAACCGGCACGCTGACCGAAGGCCGCCCGCGGGTTACTGGAATCGTTCCGTCCGATTCAATTTCCGAAACAGAGCTGCTTACCGCTGCAGCGTCAGTCGAACAGAATAGCGAACATCCGCTCGCCGCGGCCGTCGTGAATAGCGCGCGCGAACGCGGAATCACTGCGCCCGCAGTCACCGATTTTGAATCGACCACCGGCGGTGGCGTCATGGGCCGGGTGAATGGCCGGCGCGTTTTGGTCGGCAAACCTGCGTTTCTTCAGGCACAAAAGGTTGCTGGCCTCGAGGAATTGCAAGCAAGAGCAGCGAAGCTACAAGAACAGGGCGAGACGGTAATCTTCGTCGCCGCTGACGACCGTGCCGCGGGCATCATCGGGATCGCTGATCCAATCAAGGAATCAACTCCCGGCGCGATCGACCAACTGCACAAGCTCGGGTTGAAAATTATCATGCTGACCGGCGACAACGCGCGGACCGCGCAGGCTGTCGCGGCGAAGCTCGGCATCGATGAAGTCGAGGCCGGCGTTGAACCGCAGAACAAAAACAAACGCGTGCTTCAGTTGCGAGAGCAAGGAAGAGTCGTCGCGATGGCGGGCGACGGAATCAACGACGCACCCGCGCTCGCCGCCGCTGATGTCGGAATCGCGATGGGCACCGGCACAGATGTCGCGATGGAAAGCGCCGGCATCACATTATTAAAAGGCGATCTGAGCGGCATCGAGAAAGCGATCCGGCTCAGTCGCGCAATGATGCGCAACATCCGGCAAAATTTGTTCTTCGCGTTTATTTACAACGCACTCGGCATCCCGATCGCCGCCGGCGTGCTTTATCCTTTC
>JAICXG010000034.1 GCA_025980625.1 Chthoniobacterales bacterium | reverse complement strand
TTTTTCACCTCGACGATTCGATCGAGCGCGGCTCGCGCGTCCTCGAGATCCTGCAGGAAATCGAACCTCCGCCGGCTGACGAAAAAACATGAGCACGACGATTGCTGAAGCTGCGAGCGCGGCACTTCCCCTAACGAATACCAGCCTGGCGGAGATCGCCGCGGCACTCCGGCGTTACGACAGCTTCGCCGTCATCAGTCATGTGCGCCCGGATGGCGATGCGCTCGGCAGCCAGATCGCGATGGGTTTGGCGCTGCGGAACATGGGCAAGAAGGTCAGGGTCTGGAACGAGGAAGGTTTGCTTGAGAAATTTTCGTTTCTTCCCGGTGGCGAGATCGTGAGCCTGCCGCCGCACACGAAGGAGGACGTCGATGTCGTGCTTGCGCTCGACACCGCCACCCGGCAACGCCTCGGGACTCCGCTCGATTCGTTAGGCGAGACCAGACTTTGGATCAATATCGATCATCACGCGAGCAATCCGCGCTATGGCGATCTCGTCCACATCGACCCGACCGCGCCGGCCACCGGTCAGATTCTTTTCGAGTTGCTTCAGAGCCAGGATTTGCCGCTCGACGAGAGGATTGCGGAGAATCTTTTTGCCGCGATCTCGACCGACACCGGCTCCTTCCAATATCCGAATACGACCGCGCGTACCTTTGAGATCGCGGCCGCTATTTTGCGCTGCGGGATCAAGGTCGGCCGGCTGAGCCAGCAACTTTACGAAAGCTATCCGCGGCGCCGGATCGAGCTCTTGCGCGTGTTGCTCGACCGGATGCGCTTCGACGGCGAGGGCAAGGTCGCGAGCTTCAGCCTGCCGCTCGCGACCGCGAACGAGCTCGGCGTCATTCCCGAGGACAACGAAGGGCTGATCGATCACCTCCGCGCGATCCAAGGCGTGATCATCGCGATCTTTTTTGAAGAGCTGGCGGATGGAAAAATCCGCGTCAGCATGCGTTCAAAAGATGAGCGGGCAGATGTTTGCGCGATCTGTCTCAGCTTCAAAGGCGGGGGGCACAAGTTAGCGGCGGGCGCGCGCGTGCCGGGAACGCTGGAGGAAGTGGAGGAGAAGGTAATCGCGGCGGCGGTGGCGAGCATTGAAGCGATGAAGAGTTGAAGCGTTGAAGCGGCCCGTGACACTGCGCACAATGTTCTGCTCGCTTCAAGCCTTCAACGCTTTAGCGCTTCAACCATGAACCAATCCGGCACACCCGACGGGGTTCTCCTGGTCGATAAAGCCGCCGGCATGACTTCGCACGACGTCGTGGCGCTCGTTAGGCGGCAGCTTCAGATCAAAAAGGTCGGCCATTGCGGGACACTCGATCCGATTGCCACCGGCCTGCTCATTCTCACGCTCGGTCGCGGGACAAAAATCCAGGATCTCCTGATGAGCGAAGACAAGGAATACGTCGGCACTTTATCGTTAGGCAAAATCACCGATACGCAGGATCGCGCCGGGGAAGTGATCGAGGAGCGACCGGTGCCGGAGCTCGACGAAGAAAAGGTCCGCGCCGTCTTTGATAAATTCCGGGGCGACTTTTACCAGATGCCGCCAATGGTTTCGGCGATCAAGCGCGCCGGGGTGCCGCTCTACAAACTGGCCCGCCAGGGCAAGACGGTCGAGCGCGAGCCACGCCTGGTGCATGTTTATCGCTACAGCGTCGAGCGCGTCGCGCCGCCGGAGATCTACTTTACGGTGCTTTGCAGCAAAGGTTTTTACGTCCGCACCTACGCGCACGACATCGGCGAGGCGCTCGGCTGCGGCGCGCATCTCAAGGAATTGCGGCGGACGCGCTCGGGGCGGTTTGATCTCAGTCGCGCGGTCACGGTCGAGGAGATCAAGAGCTCTGCGCCCTCAGATCTGCTCGGCAAAATTCTTGCGCTTCCCGAAGTCTCGCGCATGCGTGGAGCGTGATTGGGGGAGACGTGAATCGTGAATCGTGACGGACGATGTGACGATATGACGATGTAACGATTCAACGATCCTGCTCATGCGCATCCTCCGATCGATTCCGCAACTGGCGCAGGTTCCCGGTCCCATTTTTCTCGCGATCGGTGTTTTCGATGGCGTGCATCGCGGGCACCAGGCAGTGATCGGGACGGCGGTGCGACACGCCGCCGAAGCGGGCGGGCAAGCCGTCGTTGTCACTTTCGATCCGCACCCGATGAAAATTTTGCGGCCTAACGAGAGTCCACGTTTGCTGACGGCGACACAGCACAAGATCGCGCTCCTTCGTGACCTCGGCGTCTCACATCTGCTCGTCCTGAAATTCGACCGCGCGTTCGCCTCCACTTCGCCCGAAGGATTCGTTAGGCAACTGGCCAGCGCGGCGCAACCGCTGCGCGAGATTTGCGTCGGCCAGGAATGGTCTTTTGGAAAAAATCGGGCCGGCAATCTCGCGCTCCTGCAAAAGCTTGGGGCGCAGCTTGGGTTCAACGTGGTCGGGGTTGAGCCTGTCACCTCGAACGGCACGATCATCAGCAGCACTGCGATCCGGAAGGCGGTCGAAGCGGGCGACTTCGCGACCGCGGCGCGGATGCTCGGACGCGATTACACGATTTTGGGCAGAGTTGAAGCAGGGCAGCATCTCGGGCGTACTCTCGGTTTTCCGACCGCCAACCTGAGCGCGCACAGCGAGCAATTTCCGCCTAACGGCGTTTACGCGGCCGAGGGCATGCTCGAGGGGAAAACCTATCGCGGGGTGGTGAATCTCGGCGTCCGCCCGACGATCAGCGGCGGTTCGCCGCAGCGCGTGCTGGAGTTCCATCTTTTTGATTTCGATCGCGACCTTTACGGCGAAGACGTCGAACTGAAGTTCCTCCGCTATCTGCGACCGGAGAAAAAATTCGAAAATTTGGCGGGCTTACGTGAGCAGATCGCGCGTGATGTGGCGCAGGCGCGTGAGATTTTCGCCGCAGGCGGAACTCGTTAGGCGGACAAATCCGCCAGGCGAATCGGCAACTTGCGAATCCGTTTCCCAGTCGCCGCGAAGAGTGCGTTGGTGATCGCAGGAGCGATCGGCGGGACGGGAGGTTCGCCCATTCCGTAAGGCCGCCCGGCCTCGCTCTGCACGATGTGCGTTTCAATCATCGGCGCATCGCTCATTCGCGCGACTTCGAAGTCGTGGTACGATTCGATTTGTTGTTCGACGCCGATCGGGTTGCTTCTGACGCGCGCCGCTAGTGCCGCTGGCGAACGGTCGAAAAGGCAGCGGCCGCGGCAATGCCGGTGATTGCAACTGAGAGAACGATCGCAATTACGCTGACGAATACGAGCGGCATCGACATGAGGCGATAGGCTTCGACAACGAGAAAGCGACCGCCATCCGAGAGCAGGTAAGCGATCACGCTGGCGACGACGGTGAGACCGATGAGGATGGCGGCACGGAAGGAGCGCGGCCGCGCCGCGGGCAGTTTTTGCACGACACGGGCGGTGAAGCCCTCATCATCGATGTAGGGCATCTCCTCGCGCAAACGCGCATCCAGCCAATCTTCCTGTAGTTGTTTGTCCATTGTTAGGCTGGCGCCCAGGCCGCCAGTATTTTCTTCAACTTCTCGCGTCCGCGCAAGACATTCGTCTTGACCGTGCCGAGTGGGATCTCAAGCACGCCGGCCGCTTCCTGATGCGAGAGGCCGTTCTGGCAACAGAGCACAATCGCCGAGCGCTCATGTAACGGAAGCAGTTGCAGTGCCTGCATGAGGTCGTGTCTCAGGGCGGGGTCGACGGTTTGCGGGTCGTGCTCGGCCTCGAGCTGCGCTTCGTCGATGCCGACCAGTTCTTTTCGTTTGCGGGCATCTTCGCGAAAGCAGTTGTAGGCAATCCGATAGAGCCAGGTGGAAAATTTCGCCTCTCCGCGAAAGGTGCGGAGATTCTTGTAGACGCGCAGGAAAGTCTCCTGCGCCAGATCATCAGCCAGGGCGAGATCGTTGCGCGTGAGCTGGCGGAGAAGACCACGGACGGCGGACTGATGATTCCGAACCAGCTCGGCAAAAGCGTGGTGATCATCGTCAACAAGAACCCGCGCAACGAGATCGGCGTCATTCAGCGGCACGCCCCGATGTTACACCTTGGTGGAAGGCTCTTCCTTCCGTGTGTCCAGTCTCCACACGAGCAGATATCCAAGGCCGATGATGAAGGGAATGAAACCGAGACTCCAGGCCCCGCCTTCCCAGTCATTGACCGCGCCGAAGAACACCATCAGCCCGGCGCCGACCATGAGGAGAATGACGCCGCGGCGCAGATCAGAACGTCGCCGGACGACTGGCGGCGGATTGAGGAGCGCTTCCGGAACCGGCTGGCCCTTTTCCACCATCATCCGCACGGTTTTGTGCATGGCGCGGCTGCGGGAAAAGCTGAAGTAGAGAATCAGCCCGACGATCGCCACTGGCAGACCGAAGATGGTGAGGAAGACGATTAAGACGATCGGAATAGCGATCCACGGAAGGTCATCGCCATGATTCGAATGGTCGCCGTCGATATTGACGCGAAAATGGCGGTTAATTCGGCGTTCGATCATCTTGTCGAAGTCTTCGTCATTATCTGGAGCGGCCGTGGCTGCGGGGACAGGGGTTGCGCTTACCGCCGGGATGGCGGCTATCGGCGCGATTGCCGGGTTGCTTGGAGCGATCGTGGGCGAAGCGACGAGCGTCGGCGCGGGCGAGGTGAGAGGCGGCGGAGTGGGAGTTTGACCGAGCGCGGTGCAGGCCAGGGCAATCGTGCAGAAGCTGAGGATGAATGCGTGTTTCATATTTGTCGTTTGCAATGAGATGCTGGCCGCCGCTGTTTTGGATTCAGGTTTTTCAGGATCGCCTCGCGATCGAATTTCGGTTTGTTTTTGCCCGACGCGCTCCCTAGCTTCTGCGCCAAATGCGCCGTCCGTCGCCCTGGCTGATTGCTGTCGTCATCCTGCTCGGCATCCTGATCATGCGCGAGTCGCGACTCCGGCGGGTGGACGATTCCTTCCTCGGCTGGTTTCTGCAAAACGCGGCAATCTCGCTGCCGCCGGCGCCGATTACGCTGGTCGAGATCGGGCGCGCGGATTTTCAAAGCCTCACCCCAGCCGGAGAACGCAAGCCGCTCCCGAAAGGGGAGGCGGCGCGCCGCTCGCTTTCACCGCTCGAGTATGCGCTTTTTCTCCAGGCGATTTTGGAATTTCACCCCGCCGTGGTCGGGATCGAGCCATTCCTCATCTGGCGCACGCGCGACAAGGTGCAGGAGCAGGTCTTCCTCGATCAGGCGATGCGCGTGCCCAAGCTGCTCGTCAGCCTGGAGCTGGGCGGGAAAGGAGCGCGCGATCTCGCGCCGGAGGATTTGCCAGTCCTGCCTAACGTGAGCGGGACGCGCGGCGCGTTGCCGGAATTTTCCGGGATCAATCGCCAGCCCGACGACGATATTCGACTCATCTCAACGCCGGGTCTGGTTAGCCCGCCTAACGAGAACCGCGATCGTCTGCGCGTCCCGATGCTTTTCGAGTATCGGGGAGAAATTGTTCCTTCATTTGCACTTGAGGCGATCATTCTCTGGCTGCGCGCAACTCCGGGCGACGTGCAAGTCGAGCTCGGCTCGCAGATCGTTTTGCCTAACGGATGGAAAATTCCGCTCCATCCCGACGGCTCGACCACCATCAACCTCGCCGCCAGGCAAAGCGTGCGCCGGCTGAGCTTAAGCGAGTTGCTCGTTGCCGCCCAGGAACACGACCACCGGCTGAGCAATATCGAAAATCAAATCGTACTCCTGCGCTTGGAGGGCGACCCCTTGCAGGGGCCGAATCTCGTTGCCGCCGCGATCGCCACCATCCAAACCAACAGCTACATCCGGCCGGCAGGAGTTCTCCTGTCCTGGCTCATCACTCTCGTTTTCGCTTTGCTGGCCGCGTCTTACCGGATGATTTCACGCTCGAATTTTTTCCTGGGGGCCATCGCCTGTAGTGCCGGCTACGCGATGGTGGAATTGGCATTCCTATCCAATGAGCGACTGTGGTTGCCAATGTTTCTGCCGCTGGCGTTGCTCTGGTTCATCGTCATCGTCAGGCTAGTTGATCGCGACGGAATTGCGCGACATGAGATCGTGGCGACGGCGTGATCAGGCCGCGCAGGATTAGAGCAAGAGCAGCAGCAGAGCAGGAAGTGCTCGGGGGGGGACTTGAACCCCCATGCCTTTCGGCATACGCCCCTCAAACGTACGTGTCTGCCATTTCACCACCCGAGCGCGGAGAGGAAAGTTGAATAAGGTGGGCGGGAAAGCAAGCGCCTCGGATCCCCTCTGCTCCTTCGTTGTGTTTTCACAAAGAAGTCACAGGCGAGGTCCGAAACCTGCAGTACTTTGCGGCAATGGAGCAGGAGTGGATCAAACTCGATCTGCATATTCACACCCTCGAGGATCCGAAGGATCGACTCGATTATTCCGCCCGCGAGCTGCTGGAACGCGCGGCCAGCCTCGGCTTCGGCGCACTCGCGATCACACTGCACGACACGGTATTCGATCGGCCGGAGATTTTCGCCGCCGCCGAGCGGATGGGGATTCTCCTCATCCAGGCAGCCGAGATGCGACTCGAAGGCGCCGATGTCGTCCTCCTTAACGTTCGCCCTCACGAGGTCGCAAACCTGCGGACTTTCGCCGATCTCCGCCGATTGCGCGGTCGCCGTGGCGAATCGATTTTTTGTTTTGCGCCCCATCCATTCTTTTTTCTCGGCGGCTCAATCGGTGAGCGCTTGCTTCGGGAGATTGATTGCTTTGACGCGATCGAGATCTGCCATTTTCACAAGGGCTGGTTCGATCTCAATCGTCGTGCGCGCGAGATTGCCGCGGCTTACGCCAGGCCGCTCCTCGCGACTTCCGACGCGCATCGGCTGGAAGCTTTTGGCAGCCACTACACGAGCATGCCGCGGCCGCCTGAACTAACAGCCGAGGCCGTGCTGCGCAGCCTGCGCGAAGGTCCGCTCCGCCTAACGAGCCCGCCATCGAACTGGCGCGACCTGCTTCAGGTCTTCTATTTCGTTTTCATCAATCATCCGATCCGGCGGCGCCTCGGTCTCAATCGTCGGGCAGCACGACGCGCCGACGAAGCGGAACTTGTCTCACACGGCTGAGTGTGTCAGTCCTAGGGTCGAGTTTCATGAAAACACGACTCCTGAGTAGCCTCTCGATTCTGGCGGCGCTGGCATTCACCGCCTGCCCCACGACCAATCCAAAGAAAAACGAGAAGAAACCGGGCCGGACCGCGACACCGCCCCCGACCGAGGAGAACACGGAAGTCGATTTTCAGGCTTTCATCGGTCGCTTGCGCCAGGCGGTGAGGGCGCGCGACGTGAACACAATTGCTGCGATGATGACGCCCAACTTTGGCTACGTTCTCGGCGCCACCCCAGGCGAGGACCGGACTGGCGCCGGCGTCTTTCAATACTGGAATGAGAACAATCTTTGGCCGGAAGTGGAAGGCGTGCTGTCGGAGAAATTCGTTTCTTTCAATGGTTACATGGTCGCGCCGCCGCAGTTCGCGCTTGATCCCGAAGCCTACGCCGGTTACCGCGCCGGTATTCAGCGGGTAAACGGCAGCTGGACATTCGCCTACTTCGTTAACGCGACCGGCGGCGGCGAACAGCCGACCCAATAGCGAGCCCGGTTTGAGCAAAAGCATCGATCCGCAGTCCGTCTCCCTCGAGGAGCTTGGGCTGCCGCACCGGTCGCCATTCGTATTCGTTAGGCGAGTGCTCGCGCTCGAAGCGGGCGAGCGGGCGGAATGCGTCATGCGTTTCTCGCGCGACGACCCGATGTTTGCCGGACATTTTCCCGGCAACCCGCTCGTGCCAGGGGTGATCGTGACCGAAGCCCTGGCACAAACCGCGGGCATCGCCGGCGCCTCCGGTTTTCCGGAAAATTCGCGACCGCTTTTCTTGCTCTCAGCCATCCGAGCGATGAAATTTTTTGCGCCCGTGCGGCCGGAGGAGGAAATCCTCCTGCGCGCGGAGAAACTGGCGCAGGTCGGCGAGCTCTGGCAGTTCAAAGTCAGTGCCGGCGTGCGGGGCACGATCGTGGCGGAGGGTCAGCTCGTCCTCAGCCAGGCGCGCGAAACTTCTTCCCCCGCGTTGGAATAGTCGGGTCTTGCGTTACTCTTAGCCTTGCCAATCGACCAGATGCGTCTGCCGGAGATCGCAATCATCATTCCAGCCTGCGACGAGGCGGCCTGCATCGGGCCGGTACTCGACGAACTGTTCGCGACGCTGGACCCGGAGAGATTTGTCATCGCCGTCGGGGTGAACGGTTCGAGCGACCGCACGGCCGAACGGGCGCGGGAGCGACTGGTGCTGGTTGCAGAGACGGCGCGACGCGGCTACGGCCACGGCTGCGAGGCGGCGATTGGCCTAACGAACAACGTTTTCCCCGCGATACAGGCCTATATTTTTTGCGCTGGCGACGGCGCGAGCGACCCGCGCGATATCCGCGCCCTAACGAACGCTTTCGATCAGGGCTACGACCTCGTTCTCGGCAGTCGTACTCGTCGCTTGCGCAACTGGTCAGTCATGACTGTGCAACACGTGATCGCCAACACCGGTCTTGGCCTCTGGGCCGGGCTGCTCGGCGGCCGCGTCTTCAGCGATCTCGGACCACTTCGGCTCGTTAGGCGGGTGCTCTTTGAAAAAATTGCTCCGCGCGAGATGACCTTCGGTTGGACGATCGAAACCCAGATCGCCGCGGCCAAAATCGGTGCCGCAATCTGCGAGATCCCGGCGACCGAAAGGAGGCGGATCGCCGGCGAGCAGAAGGTCTCGGGGGTGACGTGGCGGCGCACGCTGGCGATTGGTTGCGCGATTGTCGCGGCGGGATGGCGGACCTCCCGCAGTTGTCGTCCTCCCGCGCCGCTCGCACGCACGGGAGATTTTCTCCATCCAAACAGCAGCCGCCGTCAGGCGACGTGAAGGGCTGGCTCTTTCTGCTATTCGCCCTAACGAGCGGTTGCGCCACACTGAGCAAGCCGCCTCTCCCCAAATTTGCGATCGGGGAGGCGCCGCCATCAGCCGCCGCGGGCGAAGCTCGGACAAGCAAATGGCGCGAAGCAGATGTGGTCTACCTCCGCCTAACGAGAAACTCGACACCTGAGAACCAGCCGGCCTGGCGAATGGTCGAGGATCTGCAAGCGCATGGAGCTAAAATTGCGCTCGGCTGGGGCGACGTGCCGGCTGCGCAGCAGCCGTTGCTCGATCATTGGCAAGCTGGAGAAAATTCCGGGCCGCAGTTGCCCGAGCCGCTCGCGATCACAGCGCACCGCGAATGGTTGCAGCGCGCGCGCCAACTCGGTCTGTCCCAGGCCGCGCTTGGCCCGCCGCCGGCATTGTTAGGCAAAATTCGCGGCGGCGAGCCGCTCACCTCGGCCGAGCAGGCGCAACTGCTGCACGGTTTTCAACCCGAACCCGATGCGCTCGATGACTTTGCCGATCGGGTTGCGACCGTGCCGCGGCTGAGAGGTTACAATTTTGCCCGGCTCTTCCGCGCCCATCTCGCCGCCGAGCAGATGATCGCGCAGAACATCATTCAGTTCGTCAGCGGGCAGCCAAAGACGAAGCTGCTGGTTTTTTTGCCTAACGAGATCATGATCGACGCGCGCGAGGTGGCGGATTACGTCGGGCAAAAGATCAAGCTGCGACAGATGATCCTCGATCGCGCGACCGGCTCGCCTTCGGCTCGGCCGCAGCTATTGACCCGTCGCGGAAGCAGGGCGATCGAGATCGTAGATCGTGCCCCACGCTCCAGTGGCAACGACTGCGGCCTTCTCGCGCCACGGTTGTGAACTGGAGGCGTAGGCGCGCGTCTCTTCATCGCCCCAAAAAAGGTAGCGCGCGCGCAGCGCCTCTGCCCGCTCCCGCCAGTCGGGCGCGCCGAGCATGAGCGCGCGCAACTGGTTCTCGACCGCGCCATATTCGCTAAAGCCCTGGGTCCAGAGATGGCCGGGATAGCCGAGAACAAGTTTGCGACCGTTCAAGAGGAGCGGGTGATTGTAGGTGGGAAAGGCGGCGAAACGATCCTCGATCGATAATTTGCTGACCGCGTCTGCGACTTCATTGAGTTCGGTGCGGTTGGCAATGTCGAATCCGGGCGAGCCAACTTCGAGCCCGCTGAGCAGGGTGATAAATCCGGAAAAGAAGAGAAGGAAACAAACCGCGGCGCGGGCGGCGACTGGCCATTTCGCGATCAGCTCGCGCCAAAGGAATGGGAGGCAAATGAAATAAGCCCAGATCATGAGCTTGGTATTATCCCAGCCCCACGGAGCAGTTTTGATGAAGCAGACGAAAAGGAAAATACCTGCTGCCGGGATGACGAATGCGCCACTTGTGGAGATGAAGCTCCGAAAGGGCTGAAAAGTCCAAATCGTGAGGCCAAACAGCGCCGCGACGAGCGCAGACAGTAAGACTTTCTCAGAAGTGGGTAGAGTCGTATCGCCCCAACCCCAATGATCAGCGAGCGCAAAAAGCGCGGAAAAAACAACCAGCGCGAGGACCGGAGGAAGCAGTATTCGCATTCGCGAGTTCAGATTCTTTCCCTCGCTCACTTGTTTCCACATCCACCATGCGATCAGAGCGCAGAGCGCGGCAACGAGCGGGAGAGTGAGCCCAAAATTTTCCAGCCAGAATCGGGGGATCGAATAGAACCAGCGCCCCGCACTTGCAAAGCCGGGGTCGCTCTCCAGCCATCCCGGCGCCCATTGCAGAATCGATTTCGCCTGGAAATGATCGGTGATCATCCAGACGATCCAGCTCGCAGGAAGAAAGGCAGCGACGAGAAGGAGTGCGATTTCGTTCCGCATCTGCCAGTTGCCGATGACAAGCCAAAACGCGAGCACTCCGGAGAGGGCGAGGAACGTGTGAAAATGAAAGAGCGGCATCGTGGCGTAGATCGACCACTCGACCCACCACGGCACCAGACCGCGCCGGCCCGGGAGCGGTTCGTCGCCTTCGCCCGGAAAATATTTCCGCCGCCAATGAAGCAGGAGCAGCAGGCCGGCCGGAATCGCGTAAAGCAGGCCGCGCTGCGTCACGAACATGGTGAGCGGAATGCTCTTCCAGGCGATCCGTTCCCCCTGGTAATCCATGAACTCGTGGCTGCGGAAGAAAGCGAATCCTGAAAGGCCGCCGTTAAATAGAAAGCCCGCGACTGCAAACGCGCCGCCCCAGCGATAGAAGGCGTAAAAGGTTGCAGCCGACCCGAGCAAGCCGCTCCAGACGAGCACGCGAACCAGGTCGATGTGCTGGAGAATGAGAAGCGAATTGAAAAAATCGACCCCGGCCGGGTAACGGAGTTTGCTGTAGACGTAGATCGGGTTGTCGGGCCAAAGCGCGACTCCGTTCGCGAAATATTTGATGTAGGTGAGATGAAGGGCGAGGTCGCCGAGATTGTTAGGCGACTGAATCTTGAGATGATCGCCATCCACCCAGAGCACCCAGCAAAACGAGCGCACTGCGAAAAGCGCGAACGCAATGCCAACCGCCCACAGCCAGATCGGATAGGACCGGCGCGGCGGCGGCGCGATCGGTTCCTCCTTGATCTTGAGCCGGCGGCGCGCCCGTTTTGATTTGGGCAGCGCCACCGAGGGCGGCGTTGCCCGCGGCTTAATCTTTCGCGGCGAGAAACGCGAAGTGCCGATCCAGGCCCAAATCGCTGCGGCGATTCCAAAAATCAGCGCGACACCTGCCAAGGTCCGACTAAGACCGCCGCCCAGGAGGCCGAGGATCAGCCCGGCCATGGTTGCGATGTTGACGAAGGAGAGCCCCGCCGAGAACCACTTCATCGCGGTGGCGCAGGCGTCGTGACAGGTTTGCCGACGAAATCAGGTGCCTTACCAGGGAAGATTTTACGGAAGGTCTTGACGTTGAAATACAGCTTCGATGGGTCCTGGTAGGGCCGGATTGTCATTGGCTCGGTGAAATAGCTTTCGTGCAGCTTCTTTTCCACCTCCGCCACCCGGTCCGACTGCACGACGAGGAAATCCGCGTCCATCTTACCGGGAGAGTTATTCGTCTCGTAATAACCGATATTGGGGAAATCGCCGAGCAACCACGGGAAAGGATAAGTACTGGTGCGAATGAAGTGACCAACCATCTTATAGTAGATCGGATTGCTGTGGACGAGACGCATCACTGGCTTCATTAGCTTGTAAATGTCATTGTAGGTCTGGACATAGACATACGGCTCAGTATCGGTGGTGCAGCGAAAATAATTGAGCGAAATCGCCATCCCTAACGAGAATAGGAGTGCAATCGCGACGGCGCCGCGTTGCACGGCTCGCATCAAAGCCTCGCTCAATCTGGCGGACTGGCCGAACCACAGACCGGCTCCTCCACCGACGAGGGCAAATCCAATCGCACAGGCATAAAGTCGCTCGCCCATTTCGCCGCAGGACGCGCTTGTGCTGGTGGCCGCGAGAGTAATCGTGATGGCTTCTGCCAGATACTTGCCAAAGGAACAGTTGCCGCGGATCGAGCCTTCCTGAATCGTATAACTAAAGACAGCGCCGACCAGAAACCCGACCAGACTTAGCCCCACGATCCAGAAAGCTTTGCGCGGGATCTTAACCGCGGCGGCCCCGGCGGCGAAAACGAAGAGGAGCGGCCAGATGATGCTGATGATGATCCAGGGCGTCTTGTAATGAATGATGCTGTAGGCCGCGAAAACACCTACACCGTAGATGGCCAGATAACGGATGACATAGCTCTCGAAGAATTGGCAGACGAGACAAAGCACCAGGCCAATGAAAACCGGCCACTCATAACGCATGACCAATTCCAGCCAGTAAGGCCATGGTTTCTCATGGCCGTTGCCTTTCGACCCGGTCTGATACCAGGTCGCGAAGGTGAGATAGAGTCCCTTCACGCCGGTCCAATTCAAAAACGTGCCGGAGTAGAATAGGACAATGACAAACACGGCCGCCACTGTCACGACCGCGAGATCGACGAAGTTCCAGTATTGGCGGGAGCGTTTCAACTCCGGCATCGGATTCAGACGATGCGAAATCCAAAGCACTCCGGCCGCGATCACCGCGCAGCCGATGTGGATGATGTAGGTCTCCTTCGTCAGGATCATCCCGGCGGCGCCCATCCCGCTGCACCAGAGATAGCCGCGCGTCCCGAACCGCCACAAGCCGAGCAGACCGAGCACGAAGATCATCGCGAAAAGGAGCAGCCACACCTCGTGAATGGAATAGCGCCCGTAAAAAATGAATCCCGGCGAGATTGCCATGGCGAGCGCGGCGATCCGGCTGACCCGTCGTCCGACGAGCGGCTCGTACTTTAGCGTGACAAAAATCGACCCGATACTCGCCAGCACGACCGGCAACCGCAGCGCCCAGATGTGGCGGCCGAAGAGCGCCTCCGAGAGCAGAAGGATGTAGAAATGGAGCGGTCCGTGGTAATTCGTCGGGTCGTAACGGTAGAAGCCGTTATGCATCATCTGATCGACGAACCAGCCGTTGATCCCCTCGTCGAAGTGCGGCGGTTTCATCGAGAGAAAGAGAAACCGGAGCAATGCGCCGATCGCGATGATGCCCCAAAAGGTCCAATCGAGCTGCGCCACTCGCTCGCTCAGCGGCGGGGCGGGCGCGGCAAAATCTCCTCGCGCGCTTTCGGCTCCGCTGCTAGGTAGCGGGCCGATGCGCATCTTGGTGACAGGCGGTTGTGGGTTCATCGGGAGCAACTTTATTCGCTACATTTTGCAACATTACAAGCCGGCCTCGGTCACGAATGTTGATGCCCTCACTTACGCCGGTAATCTCGCCAATCTCGAGGGCGTGGTGGAGGAATACGGCGCGCGTTACGAGTTTTTCCAGGCTGACATCGCCAACGCCGACCAGATCGAGACGCTCCTGCACGAGGAGCAGTTTTACGCCATCATCAATTTCGCGGCCGAATCGCACGTCGATCGCAGCATCAATTCGCCGCAAAATTTCATCCACACCAACCTCGTCGGCACGAGCGTGCTCCTGAACGCGGCCCGTCGCTACGGCGTGCAGCGCTTCATCCAGGTTTCGACCGATGAAGTCTATGGATCGTTAGGGGAGAGCGGCAGGTTCACCGAGCAATCAGCGCTCAATCCCAGCTCGCCCTATTCTGCGAGCAAAGCCGGCGCCGACCTTCTCGCCCTCGCGTTCCATCGCACCTTTGGCCAGGACGTGATTGTGACCCGCTGTTCGAACAACTACGGACCTTATCAATTCCCGGAGAAATTGATTCCGCTCATGATCATCAAGGCTTTGCGCGATCAGCCGCTCCCAGTCTACGGCGACGGGCAAAATGTGCGCGATTGGATTCATGTCGAGGACCATTGCGCCGCGCTCGTGGCCGCGCTCTTCAAGGGGAAAACCGGCCAGGTTTATAACATCGGCGGAGACGGCGAGATGATGAACCTCGATGTCGTTAGGCTAATTCTCGATCGGCTCGGCAAACCGCGCAGCCTGATCTCATTCGTGACCGATCGTCTTGGGCACGACCGCCGTTACGCGATCGATTCCAGCTTCGCCAGGCGCGAGCTCGAGTGGCACCCGCTCCACACCGCGCGCGACGGGATCAGTGCGACCGTCGATTGGTATCTGAAAAATCGCAGTTGGTGGGAGACCCTTCTGCAAAGGACCGAGCGTTTCGATTAGACTCTGAACCTGCAGCCTGGCGATAACGGCTGGAAACCGATGAAGAACTTTCTCGCCGAACTCAAACGACGAAAGGTTTACCGAATTGTCGCGGCTTACATCGTCGTCGCCTGGGTGCTGATTCAAGTGGTGACGCAGGTTTTCCCGTTCCTCGAAATTCCTCTCTGGGCGACCCGTCTGGTCATCGTCGCGCTCGTCATTGGGTTTCCGATTGCAGTCATTCTCGCCTGGGCTTACGACATCACGTCGTCGGGCATTATTCGAACCGAGGAGGTCACACCGCCGGCTGAGATTGCAGAGAAGAGCATCGCGGTTCTTCCCTTCGAAAACCTGAGCGATGACCGCGAAAACACCTTCTTCGCCGAGGGAGTGCACGACGACATTCTTTCCAATCTTGCGCGCATCGCCGACCTGAAAGTGATCAGCCGCACTTCGGTGCAACCGTATCGAACCGGCGCCCGGAACCTGCGCGAGATCGGCGAGGCGCTCGGCGTCGCTCATGTGCTCGAGGGGACGGTACGGCGCTTCGGCAATCGCGTGCGCGTGAATGCGCAGCTCGTCAGCGCCCGCACCGATACCCACCTCTGGGCGGAGACGTTCGACCGCGAGCTGACTGATCTCTTCGCGATCCAGAGCGAATTGGCGGAGCGGATCGCGAAGGCTCTGCGCGCGAATCTTTCGCCGAGCGAGGAAGCGCACCTGCAAAAGCCGCCAACGAGGAGCCTCGAGGCCTACGATCTCTACGTCCGGGCGCGCGATCTTTTCCACTGGAGCGGAATCGGCGATCCGCAGGAGAACGGCGAACAGGCGCTGCCGCTGCTCGAACGCGCGCTTGCGCTCGATCCAAAGTTTGCCCTCGGCCATTATCTCACTTCACGGATTCACGGCGAGCTCTACTGGTTCGGTTACGACAAAAGCCCGGCGCGACCGGCCAAGGCGAAAGAAGCGGCTGAGACGGCGCTGCGGCTCCAGCCGGAATTAGGCGAAGGCCATCTCGCGCTCGCCTTTTATCATTACTATGCGGCGCGCGATTACGAAGCGGCGATTCGCGAGCTGACCCTGGCGCAACGCGCCTTGCCTAACGAATCGGATGTCGCGAGTGCGCTCGGTGTGATCGAGCGACGCCGCGGCCGCTGGGAAGAATCGATCCTGCACCTCGAGCGCGCCCGGCAGCTCGATCCGCGCAATGTTTTCACGCTCTGGAATCTCTCCGAGACGCTGACCTATCTGCGGCGCTACGTGGAAGCCGATCGCCTCCTGACCGAGGCGATCGCGATGGCGCCGGAGGCGCACATGTTCCCGATCGCGCGGGCCGAGTTGGCCCTGCGCGAACGTGGCGATGTCGCGCCGCTGCGGGAAGCGCTACGCCGCGTGCCAGAGGAGTTCGATCCGGGCGGCGCGGTAACGACGATTGCCGTCCGCCTCGCTTTGATGGAACGCGATTACGACCTTGCGGAGCGCGAGCTGGGCAGCTGCACGCAATGCAAATACAACGACGTTGGCCTCTGCGGTTTCGTCGGCGCGCTCGATGATTACACCGTGCCGCGCGATTGGTACGTCGGTTTGATCGCGCGCGGCCGCGGCCGGGAAGAAGAAGCTGCCCGCGCCTTTACCGCCGCGCGAGAGCGAGTGATGACGGAAGCGATGGAATTGCCTAACGACGCCAAGATTCTCATCATGCGTGGGCTGATCGAATGCATGCTGGGCCGGGCCGAGGAAGCGATTGCGCTCGGGGAACGCGCCACGCAATTGCTCCCGATCGCGGCGGACGCGCTCGACGGCCCGCTCGTTGCGACAAATCTGGCGGCGATCTACGCGCTGCTCGGCCATCGGGAGGAGGCGTTCTCCTGTCTCGACAAGCTCGTTAGGCAAATCGGCGGCCCGACTCCCGGCACGCTGCGGGTCGAGCCGCAATGGGACAGCTTGCGCGGCGATCCACGCTTTGAGCAACTGCTCGAGATCAGTTTGTAGCTCGGATCATCGTCCCGGCTCCAAGGCGTCGGGATGAAATTTTTGCCAGTACCGGATCGATGCCGTCACCGCCATGAAACTCGGATCAGCCCGCTCGTAATCGGCGATCCGTTCTTCTGCCGCGCCAGCGCGGGTAATGTCCTGTGCTTCATAACGCGCGAAGTCGGCGATCATTTCCGCTTCGCTCCGATCTTTGCGCAATTGCTCGCGAAACCATTCGGCCCAGCGCCGGATGCGTTCTGCGAGGG
>JAICXG010000314.1 GCA_025980625.1 Chthoniobacterales bacterium | reverse complement strand
TGGCCAGGCGGTTCGAGTTGTGCATTCCGAACAGGCCGACTCCAAGCAGCGGCAGCAGATTACCCGGGAAGAGCAGAAAGAATGTGCCGAGCGCGCAGGCCAGCCCGGCCGTCACGCTGCGCCCGCTCGTGCGTTCCAAGTCGCCGCCGCAAAGATGACAGGTCGCGTTGGTTCTCGAAGCTAGCGGCGGTAGTTCCTCCAGCAGGCCGCAATCCGGACATGCGATCATCAAAAAATGATCGCATGTCACTGGCTCAACGAGCGTTCCTTAGAAAAGGGGGTTGCGCCGGGGAAATTCCACCGGCGCATTATCTTTAGAACTGTGCCACATGCTCTCTGCGGACGCTCCACCAGGCGTTGCTGATCCCGACGAGGGCGATAATGATGCCCAGAATCACGTCGTTCCAGAGCAACCTCGGGGCCGCGAATCCCAGCACAAAGGGCGAGATGAGCAGCCAGATGCCCAGAATCACATTGGCCCAACTCCAGGCCGATTGTCGGGGCATGCTCGTGCGTAGCAGAGCTACGATGGCGACCGCGATTCCTGTGGCGATATTATTCCAGATCGCCGCAGAAAACAGCGCGGACGCCAGCACGAACGGCGCAACAATTACCCAGATCCCCAGCAAGATGTTGACCCGGAAGGCTCCGCTCGTCTCGTAGGGGTGCAGACTATTGTATCCTTCTTCCATTGCTTCCTCCTTTCTTTCAATTTGGTTCGCATTTGCGACCGCAATAAATCTCGGCTGCACCTTCTCTGGGACAAGACAATGCTCACCGGAATGTGACCTCGGGAAATCCCTGATGGTCGCTCACTGATTTGCGCCTGCTTGAAACAGGTCGGACTTTTTCTGAGCCATCAGCGGGGCTAGAGAGAGAACCCTGAAGCACCCGCATTGGTCAGAGTGAAACAGATCCTCATCGCCGGCATCGGCAACATCTTCTTCGGCGATGACGGCTTTGGCTGTGAGGTCGCGCAGCGCTTGATCCGCGAGCCACTCCCGCCTCGCGTGCGAGTCTTTGATTACGGCATCCGCAGCTACGATCTCGCTTATGCGATGCTCGAGCCTAACGACGCCGTGATTCTCGTGGACGCAGTCCCGCGGGGTGAGGAACCGGGAACCGTTTTCCTCCTCGAACTGGAAATGGAGCGCCTGGAGAAGGCGCAAAGTGATTCGCTCAATCCGCACACGATGAATCCGGTTGCGGTCTTACAACTCGTCCGCACTCTCGGCGGCTCGCCGGGCGCAATTTACCTCGTCGGTTGCGAGCCGGCGGTACTCGAAACCGAAGCCCTGGGCCTGAGCAAAAAAGTTGAAGCCGCCGTGCCAGTCGCGCTCGATATGATTCGAGAATTAGTCGGCAAAATCCTTCAGAAATATGAGATCACTCAAGAAGACGGCGCGGAGTTGGAAAAATGAAGTAGCAGCGCAGGTGGGCGGCAAGGACGAGGCCGGGGAGATCGCCCTCGTGGCGTGGAAAGTGGTCGGCGGGCTCGCGCTGCTCCTCGCGCTCTGGATGTTCGTCCAGGAGATACCGGCCATGATCCGGGAGCTTCGGATCCTGCGCATGTAAGGAGGAGACAAGGAGCATGAAAACACCAGAAATCCAAGCTGATCACGAGCCGGCGGTGAAAGAGATCCACATCGTTTGGATGACGACCGGGCTGAGCTGCGACGGAGACTCGGTTTCGGTCACCGCCGCATCGCTTCCCAGCATCGAGGACGTACTCCTCGGCGCCATTCCGGGCTTGCCAAAGGTGCACCTGCACAACCCGGTCCTTTCCTACGAGGTGGGCGACGATTTCATGCAATACTGGCACCGGGCCGCGGCGGGCGAGCTGGAGCCGTTTGTGCTCGTGTTGGAAGGCTCTGTGCCTAACGAAAAGATCAAGTCGGAAGGTTATTGGGCCGCGATGGGAACCGATCCTGACACGGGCCAGCCGATCACGACGAACGAATGGATTGACCGGCTCGCGCCCAAAGCTACCGCGCTCATCGCCGCCGGCACCTGTGCGACCTACGGCGGGATTCACGCGATGCAAGGCAACCCGACCGGCGCGATGGGCCTGGCGGATTATCTTGGATGGGGTTGGCGCTCGAAGGCCGGTTTGCCGATCGTCAATGTGCCCGGGTGTCCGGTTCAACCTGATAACATGATGGAGACGCTGCTCTATCTCCTCTATCAGGTCGCCGGGCTCGCGCCGATCATCCCGCTCGACTCCCAACTCCGCCCAACCTGGCTCTTTGGAAAGACTGTCCATGAAGGCTGCGATCGCGGCTCTTATTACGAGCAGGGCGATTTCGCCCGCGAATACGGATCGCCGAAGTGCCTCGTGAAGGTGGGTTGCTGGGGCCCGGTCGTAAATTGCAACGTCACCAAGCGCGGCTGGATGGACGGGATTGGCGGTTGCCCGAATGTCGGCGGCATTTGCATCGGCTGCACGATGCCGGGATTTCCCGATAAGTTCATGCCATTCATGGATGAGCCGCCGGGCGCCACCTTTTCCAGCTCAGTCATCGGCTACTACGGTCGTCTCATCCGCGCCTTGCGCGCTATTACCAACCGTAGTGTGAACCAGGAGCCAAAATGGCGGCATCCGCGGCCGGAACTCACCACTGGTTACGAGCCGAAATACTACGGACGCAACTAACTCGAATAAGTCCTATGCCTACACTTGATACTGCACCTGCAGGGATGAAGTCCGCCGCGGCGGATAACCTGGTCGAGATGTCGTGGGATCCGGTGACTCGGATCGTCGGCAGCCTCGGCATTTACACAAAGATTGATTTTAACGCCAAGAAGGTGGTCGAATGTTACAGCACCTCTTCCATCTTTCGCGGTTACTCGATCTTTATGCAGAATAAGGATCCGCGCGACACTCACTTCATCACCAGCCGCATCTGTGGCATCTGCGGCGATAACCACGCGACCTGTTCCTGTTACGCGCAACAGATGGCCTACGGAATCAAGCCGCCCAACCTCGCCGAATGGATTGTTAACCTCGGCGAAGCGGCCGAATACATGTTCGATCACTGCATTTTCCAGGA
>JAICXG010000365.1 GCA_025980625.1 Chthoniobacterales bacterium | reverse complement strand
TCCCGCGCCGGGCAACGCAAAATTCACAACGATTTAGCTTTCCGCTCCGAAGCGGCCGCTCATGCGATGAGTCTGGAAATTGCCTGTTCAGTGCCCCGGGGGTCCGGCATGTTGAGCCGATGCCGCGTTGTCCCTGGGCTACGAGTGAGCCAAACATCACCTATCACGACGTAGAATGGGGTGTGCCAGTGCATGACGATCGCAAGCTCTTTGAGTTTCTCATTCTCGAAGGCGCACAGGCGGGTCTGAGTTGGACCACGATCCTAAAGAAACGGGAGAACTACCGGCACGCCTTCGACGGCTTTCGTTCGGAGAAGATTGCGCGCTATGGTGTGCGTGATGTGAGACGGTTGCTCGCCGATCCCGGGATCGTGCGCAATCGACTAAAAATCTCGGCGGCCATCGGGAACGCGAAAGTATTTCTCACCATGCGCGAAGAATACGACAGCTTCGCTGCTTACCTTTGGAGCTTTGTCGGGGGCAAGCCGATCCAGAACCGCTGGCGCAAAACGGCGGATGTGCCGGCGCACACCCCCGAATCCGACGCGATGAGCCGCGACCTGCTCCGGCGAGAATTCAAATTTGTCGGGTCAACCATCTGCTACGCCTTGATGCAAGCGACCGGGATGGTTAACGATCACCTCGTCACCTGTCCCCGCCATGCCGAACTCGGCGGCAGAACAAGGCTAAAGTAACACGGATGCGGTGGGTAGTTTTTCTCCGGGCGGTGAATGTGGGCAGCGCGAACCGATGCCGGCCGGCAGAGATCGCGCGACAGTTATCAAAGTTCGGCATGATTAACGTCGGCGCAGTCGGCACTTTTGTGGTCCGCGAAGATGTGACTGAATCGACCTTGCGCGCGGCGATCGCGAAGAAGCTGTCATTTGAATGCGAGATCATGATTGTTCATGCGGGCGATATCATTCGGCTCGCGAAACAGAATCCATTCTCAGAACAGCCATCGGGTTCAGACATAACCCGGTTCGTGAATGTGCTGCACAAACCACCTCGCTCGCTTCCTGCGCTTCCGCTAAGTCTCCCGTCGGATGACGATTGGTTACTCAGGATAATTGCAATCCAGGATCGATTCGTCCTTGGGATTTACCGGCGTGAGATGAAAGCGACGGGCTATCTCGGCAAAATTGAGAGACTCCTGGGCGTGCCCGCCACCACGCGCAATTGGAACACGATCCAAAAGATCCGGAGCGTGCTCGAGAATTCCTCAAGTATCTCATAAATCTACGAGCACGATGACGATCTACTTGAAGCCCTCACCTCAATCCTCTCCCTGAGGGAGGAGGACGCGCAGCGCCGGGTGAGGGGCGGTTGAAGTGTGCGTCCTGCGATTTGTGAAATGACTTCTGGGAAACGGAGCCAACCGATCTACAAAACTGTATGGAGCGCTGCGGTCATGACTCACTTTCACCCGCGTCCACATCCGCTCCAAGCCGCCGTGACTTGGCGCTTTCCTAGCTCTCAGTGCCGCGGCAACGGCAGACCTACTTTCTTGCAAAATACGCCGAACCGTCGGTCCGTGCGCAGCTCCCGCGTAAAAGGATTATCATTGATCGCCATGACTCCCGGGTCCTGCCTGTCATAAGCCTGCTCGAGCCACTCGAAAGTCTTATCAGCATCACCACGGAAGGCATAGACGGTCGCGATCTGGAAAGCCATGTCATTCGCGTGTCCCGCGATCAGTGTCTGCAAAGCCGAGTCCGCCGCCGGTTTGTCCTTGCGCGCCTCCTGCGCCAGCGCCACAGCGTAGGCGCGCCAGTCGGGATCCGATTCCTGCAGCGCTGCCTTGAGGGCGGCCTCGCCGTCGCCGCGTTTGGCCTCGACCAAGGCCAGCATCTCCCACGTCCCCGCACCGCCGGGTTGGAGGGCGATCGCTTTGCGCGCCGATTGCTCAGCCTCATCATAGCGGCCAAGAGAAGTGAGTAACCTC
>JAICXG010000348.1 GCA_025980625.1 Chthoniobacterales bacterium | reverse complement strand
CGCGCTCCCCATTTACGACCAGGAGACGAGCGTGCGTCTCCAGATTTTCCTCGATAATCATGAGTTCGGCCCGGGGAAGATCGACGGCAAGATGGGCGAATTTTTCGGCAAGGCGCTGGTCGCTTACAAAAAGGCGAACGGCCTCGACCCGACCGGCGCAGTCGATCAACAACTCCTCGCCGAAGTGCCCGATCCGTATACGACCTACACGATCCGGCCGGAGGACGAGCAATTCGTCGGCGAGACGGCGTCACGACCGTCGGAGCAGGCGAAACTCAAGGCAATGAAATACGGCTCGCTCCTCGAGTTTGTCGCGGAGCGCTATCACGCGGCGGAGGATTTCCTGCGCAAGATTAATCCGGGGATGAACCTCGATGAGTTGAAGGTCGGCGACACGGTGAAAGTGCCGAACGTGCAGCCGTTCGAGATCGAGAAGCTCTCGGAGAAATTCATCCCGGCCAACCCGGCCTTTGCGACCCGGCAGATCGTGATCGACACGCGCGAGCGTTTCCTCGAGGTGCACGACGGCGACAAGCTGGTGGCGGAGTTTCCAATTACGCCCGGTTCAAAGACGCTGCCGGCGCCGAAAGGCGTGTGGAAAATTCTGGGGATCGCGACCATGCCGTGGTTCCGGCACGATGAAGGCGTGCTCAATCACGGTGTGCGGACGAACGATTTCTACAACATCCCGCCCGGCCCTAACAATCCCGTCGGCATCCTCTGGATGGGCTTGAACAAGCCGGGCATCGGCATTCACGGGACGAACAATCCCGAGACGATCGGCCGCGCCGGTAGCCACGGCTGCATTCGCACCGCGAATTGGGACGCCGCGCGCCTGAAAGACATGGTGAGCGCCGGCGACGTGGTCACGATCTTTTAGCGGACGCGCGCTCGGTTCGGCACTCCAAACGGCTTTCGCCTGGCTCCCAGCGCGAGTCGCGCCTGCCAAAGTTGCAAAAGATTTTTCGCGCGGTTTCGCGAGCGCGCGCGTCTAGGCTTCAGATCGACCGATGGATTCCAGCGAAACCGAAATCTTTCGAGCGGGCATCCGCGGTGATCGCGAGGCATTTGAAATGATCATACGCAGGCAGAGCCGCCTCCTTTTCGCCATCGCCTACGGCGTCCTGCAAAATCGCGAGGAGGCGGAGGACCTCGTCCAGGACACGCTCGTGAAAGCGTGGAAAACCCGCCGGCGCGTGCGCGATCCGGAGAAATTTCCCGCCTGGCTTGGCACGATCGCGCGCCACCGCGCCCACGATCTGCTCCGCCGCCGCCGCGAAGTTCCCCTGGAGGGCAAAGAGCCGTCGTTATCCGCTGCCGACGGTCCCGCGCCTAACGACGACGACCGCCACTTCCAGGTGCAGGCCGCGCTCGCCGAATTACCCGAGTTGCACCGCGCCGCTCTTACCTTGCGCTATTTCGAATCGATGGATTACGCCGCGATCGAGCGAACACTCGGCCTAACGAACGGCGCGCTCCGCGGCATTCTCGGCCGCGCCCTTGCCACGATGCGCAAACGTCTTCGCCCCGCCCTTGCCGCCCTGGAGTAACCGACATGCCTGACGACACCATTCACATTCACGACGAAATCGAGAGCTGGCTCGCTGCCGACGTACACGAGCAGCTCAGCGCCGCCGAGCGCGCTGCTTATCAGCAGCATCTCGCCGGCTGTGCAGTCTGCCGGGCTTTGCAGGAGGAGGAAAAAATTATGGATCAACTGCTTGAAAACACGCTCGCAAAAGAAACCGCCGACCCGGCATTCGAGGAAAGAATGGTGCGCCATTTCCGTGATCGCGCACCCGCGCCTAACGAGGGCCTGCTCACCATCCTAAGCAGGTTGATGCGGATGCGCGCGGCGCAGATCACCGCCGTCGCCGCACTCCTGCTCGCTCTCGTGCAGGTCGGCAAAATGGTCACCGGCGAATTCCCGCAGTCGCAGCAGTCGGCGGCCGTCGCACAACGACCGGCGGGTGCTGAAAGCAGGCTCGAAGTCACCCGACTGATCGACAGCGCATCAAATCTTGCCGCCAATCAGAAAGCGGCGGCGAGTCCGAGTCTTGAACTGCGCAAGCAGCCTTCGGCGAAGTCGGCCGGGCCGCTCGCACCGACCGCGCCATTCGCGAATTCCGAGCCACGCCCTGACGAAAAGGATGTTGGTGAGCGCAGCGCCGCGGTCGCGAACGATCAGGCGGCAAACGACATCGCTTCCGCGCCTCCGCCGGCGACGCAACCGGAAGGTCGCAAGCTCATTCGCAATGCCCGGCTCGAACTGGAGGTCGCGAATTTTGAGACAGCGGTGCAACGCCTAACGAGTCTGGCAAACGAAGCGCACGG
>JAICXG010000276.1 GCA_025980625.1 Chthoniobacterales bacterium | reverse complement strand
CGTTGGTCTTCGTTAGGCGGGCCGGTCGTAGCACAGGCATTTTGCCTGTGGGACGGACTGTGCTACGACGGAGCCTCCGCCCGGAGCGGCGGGCGGGCGCGCGCGTTCTCCTTCAGCTCTGCGAAGATGAGCCGGCCAGCAGCGGTCGGAATCGCCCCGCAAATGACCACCTTGACCGAACGGCCGATAAGACTGCGCGCGTGGTTCACGACAATCATCGTCCCATCGGGCAAGTAACCCACTGCCTGATGCGGGTCGCGCCCCTCCTTGACGAGGTTGAGCTCGACCTCGTCGCCCTGTGCGGCTACTGGACGGAGAACCCTGGTGAGATCAGTTAGATTCAAGACCGGCACCTGTTGCAGCCGCGCAACCTGGCAGAGCGCCTGGTCGTTAGTCAGCAGGCGGGCCCGCAGTAACTTGGTCAACCGGATGAGCCGGGCGTCGACGGTGGTGCCGCGCTCGTCGGCCCCGGCCTCGTGAATTGTCAGCTCGATCTCGGGCGATTTCTGAAGGTCATTCAAAATCTCCAGGCCGCGCCGGCCGCGCTCGCGCTTGATGGGATCGGCGGCATCGGCCAGGAGCTGCAATTCACCGAGGATAAAGCGGGGCACAATCAGCGAGCGGCTGACAAAACCGGTCGCGCAAAGATCGCCGATCCGTCCATCGATGATGATGTTGGTGTCAATCACGAGCGGCTCGCGCTGGGTCGTCTCGCGGGCGAAGCGGACGTAGGGGATGATGAGGGAGAATTCGTCACGATTACTCCGCATCGCGAGCATGGTGCCGAGATAGCCAAAGGCGCAATAGACGACGAGTCGTGCGACCCATTGGGTTTCCTCCGGCTGATAGCGCAGCACCTGCGAAGCCATGAGCAGGTTGGCGAAAAAGAGGCCGAGGAGAAGGCCAAAGGTGGCGGAGGAAAAGGCGCGCAGCGAAAAGCCTTTCAGCAGGCGATCGATCAGGACGAGGACAAGCCCGAAGATGATTCCCGCAAGCAGCCCGGGAACAAAATTCTGCTGTGTCTGGTCGGAGGTGTACGCGCCCACCACGGCACAGAAAGTGACGAAAAGCACCCGCAGAAGGTTGACCGTGAGTAGCGGAGTCATCTTTGCCTAACGATCGGGGCGGCGGGGCGCGGGCGTGCTGCGCGGCGGCGGATTGGAGGCGCGGTCACGGTAAAAAAGGATGCCGTGTTGGCGCAGATTGGTGACGAGGGCACGCACATCGTTAGCCAATTGTTCGTTCGTGAGCAACATCGCGAGCAGGCCGTTGCCGGAAGTCGCTTCGCGCATCAAGCGGCCGGCTGACTGGATGGTCTTGCGCGCGTCCCCCGCCGCATCCTGCACGGTGTCGGCCGCCTTTTTCGCCGAGCCCATGGTCGCGTCTGCCTTCTCGATCACGCCATCGATTTTCTGCGACGACTCGGAAAGCGCCGCGCTCGTCTTGCTCAGATTGTCGAAGGTCTGCTCCAGGTGCTGCATGTTCTGCTTCGAGAGCGCCTGATCATTGAGCCGAGTGACAGTGGTGTCGATTTTCGCGACGGTTCCGCGCAGTTCTTTCAAGAGCGCGCTTCCTTGTTTGGTCAGATCGGATATGCCCTGTTCCCGCTTCCCTTCCACATGAGCGCCCTTCTGGATATAGCCGGAGGGCTTCTCGCGCGGCGGCAAAATGGAAACAAAGCGATCGCCTAACAATCCCGAGCTGCCGACGGTGAAGGCGCTGCCGGCCGGGATTTTCACATAATCGTAAATGTTTAACGGCACTTCGACTCCGCGACCTTGCCTAACGAGCCGCGGCGGACCGGCGACGAGCCCGACTTTGGCTCCGCCTAACAATACGTCCGAGTTCTTGAGCAACCCGCTCGCGTCCTCGAAGTGGACGGTGAGCGCGTAGTAGCTCTGAAAGCCTTCGCCCAGCCGCCCGAACTGAATCACGAGCGCGGCGAGAATCGCCAGACCGATGGCGACGAAAATCCCCACCTTCAATTCGAGGCCGCGATCCCGCTCGTTCATTCGTTAGTCTGCGACGCGCGCCCGGCCGATCAGAAAATCCTGAATGATCGGATCGGACGACTCCTGAAGTTGCGCGGGAGTGCCGTGAAAGTAAATCCGGCCCTCGTGCAGATAGGCGATATGATCGCCGACGTGGAAGGCGCTCTTCATGTCGTGAGTCACAACCACACTCGTGACGTGGTAGCGTTCCTGGAGCCGGCGAATGAGCCGGTTGATGCTGTCGGACACAACCGGGTCCAGTCCGGCGGTCGGCTCGTCGTAGAGAATGCAGGAGGGCTGGTTGATGATCGCGCGGGCCAGGCCGACACGCTTTTTCATACCACCGCTCAGGTTCACCGGGAGCTTTTTCTCCTGTCCCTCGAGTTCAATCACTTCGAGTATCTCCGCGATTTTCTGGCGAATGATTTTCGGATCGCGCAAGCCCGCTTCGTGTAAAGGGAAGGCGATATTTTCTTCAACCGTCATCGAATCGAAGAGCGCGCCGCCCTGAAATAAAATGCCAACCTTGCGCCGGATCGCGGCCAGTTGCCGTTCGCTCAGGCCGATGATGCTCTGACCTTCGATTTCGATTTCGCCCTCGTTAGGCTGCATCAGCCCGATGAGAGTTTTGAGCAATACGCTTTTGCCGCCGCCGCTCCGGCCGATGATCACGAGCGTCTTGCCCGCACCGATCTCGATGTCGACGCCGCGCAGGATTTGCTGCGGCCCGATCTCTTTCTTCAAACCGCGCACCGCGATCATGGGAGAGGAAGAGTTGAAAGTCCGTGATTGAGAGTTGAGAGCAGGCGCGCTGGTTGTGGAGAGCGAATCGAGAGCAGGCCCGTTGCGCATCCCTTCCTTTCACCTCTCAACTATTAACTCTCAACTCTTGGCTCATTGCCATCCAGCCGGGAAAATGATGTTGAGGAACATGGTGAGAAAAAAATTCAAAATCAAAATCGCAAGCGAGGCATTCACCACCGCCTCGGTCGTGGCTTGTCCGACCCCGACGGCGCCTTCCCGGCTCGTCAGGCCTTTGTGACAACTGATGAAAACAATCAGGAGGGCGAAGCAGAATCCTTTCGTCAGGCCCATGATGATGTCGCGCATTTGCGTCCAGCGTTCCATGTTCGCGAGGTAATATGGTCCGCTGATGTCGAGCAGATTGACGGAGACGAAATAGGCCGCGACGAGGCCGAAGCCGATGCATTCGGCGACGAGGAGCGGCATCGAGATCATCATCGCCAGCATCCGCGGCACGACGAGATAATCGACCGGATGAACGGCGAGCGCGCGCAAGGCGTCGATTTGCTCGGTCACTTTCATCGTTCCGATTTCCGCCGACATGGCCGCGCCGACGCGGCCCGTCACCATTAAGCCGGTGAGGACCGGACCCAGCTCGCGAAAGAGCGCGGCCGAGACGACCGCACCAACCCCGGAGGCGACCCCGAGCTTGTTGAATTGGAAATAAGTCTGGGCCGCAAAGACCGCGCCGGTGAATCCGCCGGTGATCACGACCACCAGCTGCGAGAGCAAACCGATATCGATCATCTGTCGGAGGAACAAACGCCAGCGCATCCGGTGGGTGAGCGCGGACCAGAACGATTCGCCCGCCAGCACGACGAGCTCGCCAAGATAAATAAAAAACGCGAGAACAAGCGTGCCAAGACCGGTGAAGAGACGGGCAAACATCTGGTTGCGCTCGCGCCGCCGGCTGCCGGCGATCAGGACGCGCGCGCGAGCTTACGCAGCCGCGCGAGGCGAT
>JAICXG010000164.1 GCA_025980625.1 Chthoniobacterales bacterium | reverse complement strand
TCGCGCATCAGGCGCAAGCCTTCGAGATCATCGGAGGAAACCGGTTCTTCAAACCAGCTCACGTCCATTTCCGAAAAGACGTAGCCCAACTCGAGGGCTTGCTTGCGCGAATAGGCGCCATTGGCATCGACGAACAGCTCGGCCTCTTCGCCGATGGCTTCGCGGGCAGCGGCGACTCGATTGGGATCGGCTTTGGGGTCACGGCCGATCTTCATTTTCACCCGCGAAATTCCCTGCTCGACCCAGCCACTCAGTTGTTCCTGAAGCTTTTCGTTGGTGTAGGAGGTGAATCCGCCGCTGCCATAGAGTGGCATCGAGTCGCGCATCTGGCCAAATAGCCTGACGAGTGGAATTCCAAGCAGCCGCGCCTTTAAATCCCAGAGCGCGGTGTCGACCGCCGAAATGGCCATGGAAGAAATGCCAGGCCGGCCGAGGTTGCGGATCGATTTTACCATCGCGACAAAGCAGCCGTTAGGCGAGAAAGCGTCCCGGCCGAGAACCACCTCTTTCAAATGCGATTCGATCAGTTTCGTCGTCGCCAGATCGGCATAGCTATAGCCTAACGAACGTAAGTCTCCGGCTTCGACTTCCACGATCACGATCGTGGTGCTGTCCCATTCGTAGGTCCCGTCGGATTCCGGGGCGTCAGTCGGAATGGTGTAAGCCGAAACCGCGAGCTTCTCGATCGGCGTGGCAGTCATCATCTGGGTAGCGCATACGTCCCGTGCGCTGGTCGACGCGTCTCGCGGCGACGAACTTTTCGAAACGGATAAACCTCAGAAAAATGCGACCGCCTGATGCAAAGTTCGCGACGGTGGAACACCGTCGCCAGCACGCGAGACGCGTGCGCTACCCGGAAGCTGCGCACCAACCCGTTCACCCCGCCTCTCACTCCTTGTGCGGCAGGAATGTGGCCATCGCTTCCTTGAAGGCGCCGCGGATCATTCCCGGCGCGTCGGGATCGCCTTTGATCATCGATTCCATGAAGTTTTTCGCTTCTTCAAAGCTGATGTGGGGCGGCAAAGTGGGCACTTCGGGATCGGTCAGGGCTTCGTAGACCACCGGCCGATCGGAAGCGAGTGCTTCGTCCCAGGCCGAATTGATTTGCTCCGGTTTCTCGACCCGAATGCCGCGGAGCCCGAGTAACTCTGCATAACGAGCAAAGGCGAAGGGCGGGACAAACTGTGAGCCAATATATTTCGGATCGCCCGACATGACCCGCTGTTCCCAGGTGACCTGATTCAGATCGCGATTTGCCAGGACGAGAACGATAAGACGCGGGTCACTCCATTCCTTCCAATAATGCGCGATCGTGATGAGGCCATTGATTCCATTCATCAACATCGCGCCATCGCCAACCAGGGCGATGACCGGGCGATCGGGCCAGGCAAATTTGGCCGCGATCGCATAAGGCACTCCCGGTCCCATGGTGGCGAGATTGCCGCTGAGCGAAGCCATCATGCCGCGCCGGACTTTGAGATCGCGGGCGAACCAGTTAGCCGATGAACCGGAATCGGAAGTGAGGATGCAATTGTCCGGCAGGCGGGGCGAGAGTTCCCAAAAAACGCGCTCGGGATTGATCGGGTCGGCGCTGTTCATGGCGCGGGCTTCGAGCACTTTCCACCAATCTTTGAGCCCGCTCTCGATCGTCTCGCGCCAGGAACGATCGGTCTTGCGTTCGAGGAGCGGGATCAGGGCGCGCAAGGTTTCCGCGCTGTCGCCGACCAGGCTCAGTTCCATCGGGTAACGGATGTTGATCATCTTGGGATCGATATCGATCTGCACCCCGCGGGCGGCGCCTTCCTTGGGCAGAAACTCCGAGTAAGGAAAACTGGAGCCGACCATCAGGAGCGTGTCGCAATCGGTCATCATGTCCCAACTGGGCTTGCTGCCTAACAATCCGATCGGTCCGGTGCAGTAAGGCAAATCGTCAGGTAAAACCGCTTTGCCTAACAATGCTTTGGCCACGCCCGCGCCGAGCAGTTCCGCTGTTTCCATGACTTCATCGGTCGCGCCCAGCGCGCCGGCGCCGACCAGCATCGCGACTTTTTTTCCGGAGTTCAGAAGGTCGGCGGCGCGGCGCAGGTCGGCATCGGTCGGGAGCACCCGCGGGGTCGAATAACTCAGCCCGGAATGAATCGTGGAATGTTTACGCGGCGGAGTAGGCATCGCGTCCAGTTCCTGGACGTCGTTAGGGAAAATAAGACAGGTGACGGTGCGCTCGGCTTTGGCGATGCGGATGGCGCGGTCGACCAGATGCCGGACCTGGGCGGGCACGGTGCACATCTGGACGTAACTGCTGGCGACATCTTTGAAGAGCGAAATGAGGTCGACTTCCTGCTGAAACGAACCGCCCATCGCGGCGCGGGCCGATTGGCCAACGATCGCGACCACCGGTTGATGATCCATCTTCGCATCGTAAAGCCCGTTCAAAAGATGAATCGCGCCCGGGCCTGAGGTGGCGAGACAGATGCCGACCTCGCCGGTGAACTTGGCGTGCGCGCAGGCCATGAACGCGCCCATTTCCTCGTGTCGCACCTCGACGTACTCGACCGCGTCGCCCGCGCGATCGATCGCGCCGATGATGCCGTTGATGCCGTCGCCGGGGAAGCCAAAGATCCGCTTGATCCCCCATTCGGTGATTCGTTTGATCAGATAGTCGCTTACTTTGTCGCTCATAACTCAGCATCAAGAGATCGAATCGCAGCGCGCAAAGAGTCGGCTTTTTCGTCGCCGCCGGACGGGGTTCGGAGAGATTTTCCTTACAAGGAAATGCGGAAGTCTTTGCCTTCCCAGCGTTCGTTCCCCTGCCAGCAAAAGGTAAAAACGAGTTCGCCGCCGGCCGGTAATTTTTCTCGCGAGAGATCGAGATAATACGTGCCGAGACGGGAATCGACGGTGGCGGAATCGTGCGCGCTTTTCCAATCATCGGTGCTCCAGTGGACGGTGGCAGGCGCGCCAACCTGGAGGCGGAGACTTTTATTTTCGCCTAACGACTGAAGCTGATCGCTAAACTGCCAGATCGCCAGAGGCGAACACTTCTTTTCCACCAGGTAGCGCTGCGCCGCCGCCCGCGGCATGTCGAAAATCCGCCGATCGCGCAAGGAGCGCGCCAGCTTGATGTATTCAGCGTGAGCCCAGACCAGCGGCATGCCCGAACCGGAAGGACGGCCAAAACATAGACTTCGTTCCGGAATATCGGGCGAATCCCAGACTTGTTCCGGGATTATCCCGCCGTCGCTGGTAAATTTCTCCATCGCCCGCAAAAGCCGCCGCGCTTCGTCGATCCGCCCAGCGGCGATCTCAAAATGAGCGCGCTCGCCGGTGAGAAGCGGCCAGACGCGACCGATGCCGGTGCCATCAAAGGGAGAGCCATCGGCATGCTCGCCGTAGCCATCCTGATTATAACGATGCCAGCAGGGGCCATTTGGCGTTTCGACCTTGAGGAGCGAATCGATCACCCGGACGGTGTTCGCCATCCTTTGGTCGTTAGGCGCGCGCAAACCGAACCGGACGAGAGCGAGAGCATCGACCGCCACGACGCTGGCGGCGGGCACGGTCGTATTCTCGCTCACGTTCTTCATCCGGATGTTGCCGTCAACCGGGCGTTCTCCTTTGTTCGTTAGGGGAGCGATCCGCACGTAGTAACCATCGACTCCGCACTCTTTCGCCAGCTCCGTCCCGCTGGCGTAGGTCCATCGTTCGATGCTCTCATTCCAGGCGTCCGCGGTTGACCGCAGGTAGTCGGACAAATCCGGCTCGAGTGAGAACTCTGCCGCTTCGAGCAAAGCCGCGATTTCCACCGCGATGGTGTAAGGCGAGTAACCGCCCACTTCTTCCCAACGGTCCTGCTCGGTCGCCGGCCCGTTCCCAACAATGTAAACGAGAGCCTTGCGCACCATTGGCCAAAGCCGCTCGAGCTCGTCGTGATCGATCAGCTTTTCGCGCAGCGCAATCGCGGTGAGCAAGATCGGGAAAGCGCTTTCATCCATCTGCACGCCGTGCCAGTAAGGCACGCCGGTGACCCACATGTTTTGCGGCCAGCTTCCGTTCGCCTCCTGAGTCACGGCAAGAAAGCGCAGCACCTGCGACGCGCTGCGGCCCGCGCCCGCAGCGAGGAGCGCGCCACTTACCTCCGCCAGATCGCGCACCCAGACGAGATGATAACCGCCGCGGTCCTGGTCGCCTTTGGAAAATCCCCAGGGGATGGAAAGACTCGCGACGACGCCGCCGGGAAACTTTTTTGCCTGATGAGTGTGGAGGACCGCGGTGCTGATCTGGTAATAATCGAAGTCATCCTTTCGCTTCTCCACCGGCGGCGGGAGGAGCGCCTGGTGCCAGGCCTGCCAGCCCTGGATGTATTCGTTGCGCGCGGCGTCGAATCCATCGAGCAAACTGGCGCGGACATGATGGGCCGCGCCGACCGGGGAAGGATCGAGACCGAGCGCGAGACAAAATTCGCCCTGGCAACTTTGCAGATCGATCTGGGCGGTGAGAGCGACGTTGCCGTCGCGGGCGCGCGGATAACTCCATTCCATCCGTTTGTGCTGATGCAAATCCTGCCAGCCATCGGAAAAGCCGACATAACCGGCCGAGCATTTTAAAAACGGCGCCGAGCAGCCAAGCGCGAGCGCGGAACTGCCGCGCTGGGCGGAGAGAAAGGTCTGGCCCCAGCGGGTTTCGATCCAGGCGCTGTTATGCGCGCCGCCATCGTTGAGATGCGGCGCGAGCAGAACATAGAGATAGAGGTCGTCGTCGCTGATGGCGATGAATCGTGTCCGGATGAGGACAACGTCCAACTTAGGATCGGTTACAATTTCCTTCTCGATTCGGTAACGGCCTGCTTCACATATGTTCGTTAGGCGAAAAGCCGGGACGCCGGGAGCGAGATATTCGGTGCGATGGGTCGTATGGCGTTTTTCTTCGGAAAAGAAGTCTTTCCCGTTGCTGACGAGGAATTCCAGGTCGCGGGTGCAGGCGCGATCGATTTCGGGCGCGTAGATTTCATTCAACACACCGTGGCTGACGGTGAACCAGACCTGGCTGGCGGGCCCTTCGGCGGTGCCGACGCCGCTCTTCGCGCTCGAGGTCCAGCGCGGCTCGATCCCGGGAGCGCCCGGCGCGTCTGGCGGATTTGCCGGGTGGTCAGGCATTGAAGTTCTTCATTCGTTAGGCAACTGGATAAGCGATCGTGCTAAGAAGGGCGTTGGCATTCTGGCGCGAATCGAGCCGGCTATGTTGGACCACGATGGGCTCGTCTGACTCAATCAGGCTCGAATAAGCGGTGTCGCGCGGAATTTGTTCCGGATCGTTGAAGTTATTAAAGCGCAGGTGTCTGGTCCGGCGCGCTGCGACCGTGAAGCGAAAAGGACCAACCGGCGCGCGGTCCTCGAAGAAAATCGTGATGCGGACTTTGGCCGTGCGGCTGGAAGCATTAAGGATGCAACAGGCTTCGTGACTGGTCATGGCCGGGGCGGGCCCGGTGCTTTTTCCCGGGATATAGCCCTCTGCGATTGCCCATCTTTTCCTTCCTATTGCTGCCATCGACGGAACTTTTTCTCTGCAAAGAATATCGCCGGAGCCGCGAAAAACGGTTCCCCTTGATTTTGCTCGCAGTTCGCGCGCGAGAACGCGCCCGGTCGCCGAGTTCGAGGACTGTCTTTAGTATTTCGGGTTCGTGATCCAGCCGCGGCTGTGATAGTCGGCCAGCGTGAGGATGAGCATGAGGAGCCACCAAATCACGCCGGTGAAAGCGGCGAGGTGAAGCATGCGGCTGCTCCCTTTGATGTGCATGAAAAAGAGGACGATGAGAACCGTTTTGGTGATCGAGATGGCGAGCGCGATAAGCAGGTTGAAGGGGCCGAAGTTGATGTAGCCGATACTCCAGGTGAGTCCGAGCAGGAGCATAAGGGCGAGGCAGTTGGACCAGTAGAGTTTGGGCGAAAAGGTCATGTCTTTTATCACCTGTGTCCCGCCATGTAGAGAAGCGGGAAGAGAAATACCCAGACGATGTCGACGAAATGCCAGTACAACCCGGCGATTTCCACCGGCATGTAGTTGCCATTTTCAAAGCGTCGCCGCGCCGCCAGCACGGTGAGGGTAAGCATGATGCCAACGCCAATCGTGACATGCAGCGCGTGCAGCCCGGTCATCGCGTAGTACAACCAGAAGAACAATTCGGCCGCGCCCGGGTTTGCCTCGTGCCACTCAAACGTCGGACCCGGGAAGACGTGCGCGATGTA
>JAICXG010000025.1 GCA_025980625.1 Chthoniobacterales bacterium | reverse complement strand
TGATCGTGATGTCGATCTCGTTAGGCAACTTCCGTTCGACCTGCACTTCGTCGACCTGGGCGAGCTGCTGAATCCGCTCGTGCACCGCGGCGAGGTTGACGGTAAAAATGTTGCTGCCCTCCTCCAGCTTGCCCGCTTTCAGGACCTGCTCGCGCTGGAGCGTGCCGTCCGTCCGGATCGCGATCGTGTTCAGCCGGTAATCGGGATTATCGAAAAAGAAGCGGTGCAACCCGGCGCGCGCCCCGTAGTAGGCGCCGGCAATCAGCGCCACAACGAGCACCACTTTGGAGAGCGCGATAAGAACGCGCCGATTGCGATGATGCGAGACGCGTTGCGCGCGCACCCGCACGTCGAGGAGATGTTGCTGACGACGCTGACGCGAGGTGGAAAGACGGCGATTGCCGGCACGCGGTTGCTTCTTCGAGGTCGTCGCTCTCATTTTTTCGAGGGCCGTGCGGCGAGCGAGAGTTCGATGATACGCGTGCACAGCTCGGGATAACTGATCCCGGCGACACCCGCGGCTTCCGGCAGCAGGCTGGCTTCAGTCATCCCCGGGATGGTGTTGACCTCGAGCACGAACGGCTTGTCTTGCTCCGAGAGCATGATGTCGACGCGCGAATAAACTTTCAGGCCTAACGAACGATGCGCGCGCAGAGCGAGCTGCTGGATCCTGTTCGTGAGATCAACCGGGATCTCGGCCGGGCAGACATGCTGCGCCCCGCCGCCCGCTTGCGGATTGAGGAATGGATATTTGTTGTTGAAATCGTAGAAGCCGCTCTTTGGAATGATCTCGAGCACGGGGAGCGCGAGATCGCCCAGAATGCCAATCGTCAGCTCGCGTCCGGCGATGAATTGCTCGACCAGCAGTTCGTGATCGAACTTCGCCGCCTCGCTCAGCGCCGGGGCGATCTCGCTTCGTTCTCTGATAATGTAAACGCCGACGGTCGAACCCTGGCGCGGGGGTTTTATCACCAGGGGAAGCGGCAGCGTCGGCTCTTCTCCGGCGCGGATCACTTCCCAATCCGGTGTCGTCACGCCATCCTCGACGAACTTTTCCTTCGACGGGATTTTGTCGAAGGCGAGCCGGCTCCCGGCGACGCTCTCGCCGGTGTAGGGAACGCCGCGGTCTTCGAGGATCTGCTGCACCTGGCCGTCCTCGCCGAAGGTGCCGTGGAGCGCGATGAAAGCGAGCTCGATGTCGTTAGGCAAAACGAACTCGGGACCCTTGACGTCAACTTCCGTGATCTCCGCGCCTAACGAGCGCAGCGCCTTGGCCACGCCCGCGCCGGTGGCGAGTGAGACCTCACGTTCGGAGCCGGGGCCGCCTTTCAGGACTGCGATATGTTTGCCAGTCAGATCGATCATCACTCGCCTCCTCCCGAAGCGCGCTCATCGCGAGCGTAGCGCAGCGGAGTCGAGGGATCCCGCGGTGCAAACGAGAAGCCAACCTTTTTCAGCAGCGATTGCTTCCCGCTCCCATGACGCGATCCCTCGACTTCGTACAGCGCCGCTCCACTCCGCTCGGGATGACAGGCAAGGAACGCCGCGCTCATCCTTCCTCCCCCACGATTTGCACTTCCGTTTCCAATTCAATCCCTCGCTTCTCCCGCGCGATTGCCTGGATCTGCCCGATCAACTCGAGCACCTCAGCCGCGCTCGCCTTCCCTTCGTTGACGATGAAATTCCCGTGCACATTCGAAACGACCGCATCACCCACGCGCCGACCTTTCAAGCCCAATTCGTCGACCAATTTCCCGGCCGCACAACCAGCCGGATTCTTGAAAATGCATCCCGCGCTCTTCGCGCTCGGCTGGGTACTGTGGCGTTTTTCCTGTGATTCCTGCAAACGCCTAACGATCTCCTCCGGAGTCGATCTTTCGCCCCGAAACGCCGCCGAGACGACGAAGTTTTCCGCCAGCGCCGGCACGTTCCGATAATGCACTTCCATTTCGTCAGGCGTTTTCTCGTGCGCCACCCCGTCGCGATCGAGATAGCGCACCCGCGCGACGCGCTCGAACGTCTCCGCGCCCATCGCGCCGGCATTCATCCGCAACGCACCGCCGACTTCGCCGGGAATTCCTTCCATCCACTCGAACCCGCCAATCCCGGCAGCTTTTCCGGCATAGGCAATTTCCTTTAACTTCGCGCCCGCGCCCGCGCTGACCTCGAGTCCGCGCACTTCGACTTTATCGAACTCGCCCTCGCTCGGGTGCACGACGACGCCGCGAATCCCGCCGTCGCGCACAAGCAGATTCGACCCGCGACCGATGCTGAAGAGCGGTAGATTTTCCCGCCGACAAAACCGGATAATTTTGGCGAGAGCTTCCTCCGTCCGCGGCTCGACCCAGAACTGCGCCGGACCGCCGACACGCAAGGTGGTGTGTTTCGACAACAGTTCCGACAGCCTAACGACGCCGTCGGACCCGATCATCTCCCTCAACTTCTCCGCGATCACCAGCTCAGCTGCGAGCTTCGCCAGTTGTTCGTGAATGTTGCCCGCACCGAGGCTGAGCACGAGATCGCCGTCCGCGAGCATGCGCCCGAGATCGCAATGCAGCCGCTCGAGCCGCGGTTGATAGGAGACGGCACGATGGCCGTGCTGCAGGATCGCGTCGGCAATTGTTTGCCCGCTGATGCCGGGAAGTGCGATTTCACTGGCGGGGTAAACGTCCGTCACAACCACGTGATCGGCATCGTCAAAAGCACCGCCGAAGGAGCTGCGGAGCGCCTGGGTGCGGGAATACCGATGCGGTTGAAACATCGTCAGGACCCGCTTGCGCCCGGCGGAACGGGCGGTTGCGAGCGTGGCGCGAATCTCCGTCGGATGATGGGCGTAGTCATCAACGAGGAGAAAACGATCGCTCTGGTATTTGATCTCAAAACGACGGCGCGCGTGCCGGAATGTGCCTAACGATTTCGCAATTTTTTCGAACGGGATCCCGAGCTCGATCGCAAGTGCGATCACGCCGAGTGCGTTGCTCACATTGTGCTTGCCGGGAACGTTGAGGGTGGCGTCGCCCAGCTTCTCTCCATCGCGCTCGACACAGAATATCGCCGCGAAATCGCGCAGCTCGATCCCGGTCGCGCGGTAACGCGCCGCTTCGCTGAAACCATAGGAGACCGTCTTCGGGCGCGATCCGCAGATCCGCGCGCCGTGCGGATCGTCCGCGCAGTAGAATACGTTGCCGGTCGTCTGAAGCAGTAACTTTGCGAAGACCTGCTCGATCGCGGCGAGGTCGCGGTAATAATCCAGATGCTCCTCCTCGACGTTGAGAATCAGCGCGTGTTCAGGGTGAAAAAGCTGGAGCGTGCCGTCGCTCTCGTCGCCCTCCGCGACAAAATATTCGCCTAACGAGTCCCAGTGCGCGTTGCTCCCGAGGATCGGGATTTCCGCGCCGACATAATGCGAGGGATGCAGTCCGCCACCGCGCAAGACGTGCGCCGTCATGGCCGAGGTCGTGGTTTTGCCATGCATGCCCGCGATGATGATCCCGCGTTTCCCGCGCATGATGGCGGCAAGGGCTTCGGCCCGGCGGATCGCCGGCAGGGCGCGCCGGCAGGCATCGGCCAGGATCGGATTGTCATCCTTGATCGCGGAAGAATAGATGATCAGCTCCGCGTCGCGCGCGTCCTCGGCGCGATGGGGCGAAGAGAAATGCAAGCCGAGTTGCGCGAGTCGATCAACCTCGAGGGTGCGCACTTTATCCGAACCGCGCACATCGTGCCCAAGCTCGAGCAGGAGCGCCGCGATCCCGCTCATCCCGCTGCCGGCCACCCCGATCAAATGGATCGCGTGCCGCTCGGCGGTGAGGAATTTTTGAAGATCGAGCTCAGGCGGCGACTGCGTCATGCGGGTGACTGTATCTCTCCATGGTGTCGACGATCAATCCGGCTGCATTTTTCGAGGCCAGGGCGGCGGCATTGGCCGACATGGTGCGCAACTGCGCGCGCTCCCCTAACAATTCGCGAATCTTTTTTGCCAGGCTCTCGCCCGTGAGTTCCGACTCCTTCACGAGCAGGGCGGCATTGTGCCTAACGAAGATCTCGGCGTTGCGCGTCTGGTGATCGTCCGCGGCGTAAGGATACGGCACGAGCAGGGAGGGCAGATGAAAGAGCGCCAGCTCCGCGAGACTGGAAGCGCCGGCGCGCGCGAGCGCAAGATCGGCCGCGCTGTAAACTTCTTCCATCTGATGATGAAAGGCCGCGACATGCGCAGGGATATTTTCGCGCCGATAATTGTCCTCGAGTAACTGCGCATCCCGCCGTCCCGCGAGATGGATGACCTGGAGAGCAAAGTCCTTGAGCGACGGCATGGCCTTAATCAGCGCCTGGTTGATTCCGCTCGCGCCCTGGCTGCCACCCATCACGAGTAATGTCGGCAGACCGGCTTGCAGCCCGAGTTTCTCGAGCGCTTGCTCGCGATCGATCGGGTGGAGGCTGGCACGGATCGGTGTGCCGGTGACTTCGGCGGGCGTTCTCGGAAAGTATGAAGCGCATTCCTTGAACCCGAGCAGAACGGCGCGGACGAAGCGTGCGGTATAACGGTTCGCCTTCCCGGGAATGGCGTTCGATTCGTGGAGAAAGGTCGGGATCCCGCGGAAACGGCCGGCCAGGACTGGCGCAGTCGAAGTAAAGCCCCCCATCCCAAGCACGACCTGCGGCTGGAACTTGCGAAAAATCGCGCGGCAGAGCGAAAGGCTTTCGTTGAATCGCCTAACGAAGGCGAGGATGGCGGGTGAGAAGGGCGAAGGCAAAGCGACCGTCGGCAGTTTCTCATAGCGAAATTCCGTCCGGCCTTCGACCGCTAGGGTGTCGACCTCCTTTTCAGAAATGAAGAGCAGGACCTCGTGCCCGCGCGCCCGGAGCGCTTCCGCCACCGCCAGCCCGGGAAAGAGATGGCCGCCTGTTCCTCCGCAAGCGATCACCGTATTCATGCTGAGCTTCCACTCCGAAGCGCGGATTCTGGGTCGGGGTAGCGCACGCATCCTGCGTGCTGGTCGCGGTGTTCCACCGCGACGAACTTCTCCTGGGACGAAACGCGCAAAGACAACGTCCACGCGTCTTGGAAAGTTCGTCGCGGCAAGATGCCGCGACCAGCACGCAGGATGCGTGCGCTACCCGAAGCTGAAATGCAGCCTGTTCCTTGCATCCTAAATTCTTGGCGTGGTTTTGACGCGCAGGGGCATGGATTTCTTCGCTGCCGGCTCGAGCACACCCTGCCGGTAGATATTTAGTAATAGCCCGATCGAAAAGAGCGCCACGACCAGGTTCGACCCGCCATAGCTCACGAAGGGCAACGGCAACCCTTTGTTCGGCAATAGCGAAGTTACGACTCCGATGTTAATCGCCGCCTGGAACCCAATCAGCGATACGATCCCGCTCGCGAGCAGGAGCCCAAAGCGGTCGCGCGCGTGGAGCGCGATCGTCATTCCGCAAATGATGATGATGACGAAAAGAAAGATCACGAACAGACTGAAACGTAACCCTAGCTCTTCGCCGACAATCGGGAAGATGAAATCGGTGTGGGCATAGGGCAGGTAGGACATCTTTTGCCGGCCGTTGCCGAGGCCGAGGCCGTCGATGCCGCCGCTCCCCCATGCGATCAAGGCCTGCATCTGCTGCAGACCGGCGGTAAGTTTGTATTGCTCGGGATGAAGGAAGGCAAGGAGACGGCTATTGCGTTCCGCGATGTGAGTTGCGAGATAGAGAATAGCGCTGATTCCGCCTAACGATAATGTGCCCAGAAGGATGAGATTGGCTCCGGCGATGAACATCATGACAAAAGAAGTCGCCCCTATCAGAATGGTCGTGCCGAGATCGACTTCCGTGATGATGAACGAGATGAGCAGGCTAACCATCGCCATTGGGAGAATGAAACCGCGCCAAAGCTGTTTGCTCTGGGTTTCGTAGCGCGAAAACCAAAAAGCGAGGAAGAAGACGGCGGCGATCTTGCCAAACTCCGAAGGTTGACAGGTAATCCCGTGGAACTCGAGCCAGCGCCAGGAGCCGTTAATCCTATGTCGAAGTGGAGGAAGAAAACAAAGGGCGAGCCCGACTAACGAGAAAAGGAACCAGACCCACCAGGTGCGCTGCCAGAAGTGGTAATCGACGAGCGCGCCGAGACAACAGGCAAGCGTGCCGATCCCCAGCCAGATGGCATGGCGGCGCAGGAAATAATAGGAATCGTTATGCGCGTCGCGCGCGAAAGCTCCGGTGCTGAAAAGAATCACGATCCCAAGAGCAAGCAACCCGAGGACGGCAAGAAACAAGATATAGGCGCTTTTCCGATGCATCAGGAGTTATGTTCGTTAGCGATGCAGAACCGCGCCGTCCCCATGACTTCTACTCCGATTTATGTTTCGTGCTTTCCTCGCGCTCCGGGATGTGGAGCTTGGTCCCAATCTGAAGCTTGCGCGGGTCGCTGATCTCATTCAGCTCGAGGAGCGCGGCGTAATCGACATGGAGATGCCGCGCGATTGTGACCGGGTTGTCGCCTCTGACAACCGTGTAAGTCTTACCCGAATCCGCAATCGTAGAGCCTTTAAGCGCCGGCTTGGCGGCGTCGGTGACTTTCAAGGATGCCGCTTTCTTCACCGGTTCAGTTATGCTGGGCGACACTCTCTTTTCCGTTCTTGTCGCGACCTGCTTGATTTCGTCAGAGTCAGCGAGCGCGACTGGCGCTTGACTTGTTGTCTCCGCGTTCGCCGTCACTGGTGCGATTGGCTCGGGGTTGCCTTCGATGTTTGTCTCGCGTGTCTTGATCGTATTAAACGCAATGATGCCGGCGACCGCGACCACGTGGAGGACGAGGACAATGAGAAGGGCGCGCGAAAGCTTCATATTGGGCTCGGCCATTTCCTCGTAATCCAGGGCGGAGAGCCCGGCGCGGCTGCGGCGGGTGGCGGTGGCGGCTTGAAGTTTTTTTCGCTTGATGATGGTTGGCATTTTCATGGTTGGGTTTCAGGTAGGCCGCAGACGAGGGCGCGGAATTGGTCGCCCCGGTCGGCATAACTCTTGAACATGTCGAAGGAGGAAGTCCCGGGGGAGAAAAGGACGGTCTCGCCGGGATGAGCGAGCGCCTGGGCGCGCTCAACGGCCGCGCCTAACGAGGAAAGGACTTCGCATTCCGTCGCGTCACGCCAGTCCTGCGCGATCCGGGGTGCGATCTCGCCAATGAGAAGAGCGCGGCGCACCTTGCGCCCGATGAGAGGCGCGATCGAATTGAAGGCAAACCCTTTGTCCTTGCCACCGGCGATCAGGACAACCGGTTTGGTCGCGCTCAGGAGCGCTTTTTCGAGCGCGTCGAGGTTGGTCGCTTTCGAGTCATTGATGTAATCGACGCCGCCGATCGTGCGGATGAGCTCGAGACGATGGAGTTGGGCGCGATAGGCGCAAAGCGGCGGCACCATTTGCTCGAAGGAAAGGCCGCGCGCCCGGCCGACGGCCAACGCCGCCATCATGTTTTCGGCGTTGTGTGGCCCGCGGAGCTGGGCGTCGGCAAGGTTGAGCACGCGCTCCTGGCGATAGAGAATCCAACCCTCCCCTAACGAGTAATCGCCGTCGTTAGTCCAGGCGCTGAAAGTGGTGAGGCGCGCCTTTACTCCGGGCAGGTCTTCGGCGGCGTTGATGACTGCGGTGTCGCCGGGCAGCTGGTTTTCGAAGATACGCAACTTCGCCTGACGATATTCGCGAATGGAATGGTAACGATCGAGATGATCTGGAGCAAAGTTCAGCCAGACCGCGATCTCAGGATGAAAGTCGCGGATGGTTTCGAGCTGGAAAGAACTCACCTCAACCGTCAAAACCGCCAGGTCCTGACTCTCGCGCGCAGCTTCGACCAGCGGCTTGCCGATGTTACCGCAAGCCATCGTGCGCTGGCCGCAGGCATTGAGCATTTGCGAGATCAGCTCCGTGGTCGTGGTCTTACCATTGGTGCCGGTGATGCCGATCACCGGCATGGCGCAAAACTGATATCCTAGTTCCAACTCGCCGATGATCGGGATGTTTTTGCGCGAGAAATTTTTCGCCAAGGCTAACTCCGGATCGATGCCCGGGCTGTAGACGCCGAGGTCGTAAACCGTTGGATCTTCATCCGCGAGTGGTCCGGCGAGGATATAAACCCCTTCTTCGCGCAGCCGTTCCATGCCGGATAGCTTTTCCTCCGGGGCGCTGTCAAGGAGGGTGACCTTCGCGCCTTCCTGCGCGAGTAAGTGTGCGGCGGCCTTTCCACTTCGGCCGGCGCCGAGAACCGCGACGTTCTTGTTTTTGTAGTCGGGTTTCATCGCGCAGCTCCCTTGTCAGGACGCGTTCTCATGTTGTCATCGCGACCGTAGCGTAGGCCGCGCTTCGCAGGCGTGGGGTAACAAGTGGGCCTGCGTTTGGATAACTCATCGCAGTTTCAAGGTGGCGAGCCCAAGCAGGGCGAACACGATCGATAAGATCCAGAACCTCACGATCACGGTATTTTCCTTCCAGCCGCTCAGCTCAAAGTGATGGTGAAGCGGCGACATCGCGAAGAGCCGTTTCCCAGTCAGTTTGAAACTCAGCACCTGGAGAATGACGGAGACCGCTTCGAGAACAAAAACCCCGCCGACGACGGTAAGAAGGAGCTCCTGTTTACAACAAATCGCGACTACCCCGATGGTCCCGCCAATCGCGAGCGAACCGGTGTCGCCCATGAAAACTTTTGCCGGATAACAGTTGAACCAGAGGAAGCCGAGGCCTGCTCCGACGAGCGCCGCGCAAAAAATCGCTAGCTCGCCCGAGTAACTGTAAAAGGGGACCTGGAGATACTGCGCGATGCGGAAGTTACCGGCCGCATAAGTCAGGAGCGCGTAGGCAAAGGCGACCGTGATCGTGCATCCGATCGCGAGTCCGTCGAGACCATCGGTGAGGTTGACCGCGTTCGACGCGCCGACAATCACGAGCGCGAAAAAGAAAAAAGTGAAAACGCCCATGTTCACAATCACCGGCGCCTTGAAGAATGGGAGATAGAGCGAGCGCGCCTGCACTTCAATGAGTGGGTTAAAGAGAAAGAAGGCGGTCACAATTCCGGCAAGCCCGATCTGGAAAAGCAGCTTCACCCGCCCGCTGATGCCGTCGGATCTTTTCTTCGTGACCTTGAGATAGTCATCGATGAAACCCAGCGCGCCGAGATAGACGAGACAGAAGAGGGCGAGCCAGATGAAAGGATTATCCGGTCGCGCCCAGAGCACTCCGGCACAAACAACCGAGCCGATGATGAGCACGCCACCCATGGTGGGTGTGCCTTCTTTGCTGCCATGCAGTTCGGCTAGTTGGCGCACTTCCTTGGCGCTGCGGATGGGCTGCCCGATTTTCAGCGAGATGAGTTTGCGAATAACGTAGTTACCGAAAAGGAGACAGATGGCGAAGGCAGTGATCGCGGCCAGGACGGCGCGAAAGGTGACATAGTAGAAAACATTGAAGCCTCTGAATTGTTCCGTCAGCCGATGAAGATAGAACATCATGAGGCGCAGCGGGTCTCCAGGCGGCGGCTGGCAAATTCCTCCAGGACGCGCTCCGTGTGGGCGGAACGGCTGCCTTTGATCAGGACGAGGTCGCCGGGATGGGCAATCTCACATAGCCGGTCGGCCGCGAGCTCGGCGGTCGTGACCACTTCGTTAGTCGTTAGGCCGGCAGATTCGGCCCCGGCCGCGATTTCGGCCGCCTCCTTTCCGAGCGCGATGAGATGGTCAATCCCTAACGAGGCCGCGGTTGCACCGACCTCCCGATGACCGCGCCGGCTCTCCGCACCCAGTTCCAGCATCTGGCCGAGCACGGCGATGCGCCGGCCTTGCGTTTCTAGTTCGGCGAGAGTGCGGAGAGCGGCTTTGGTCGAGTCGGGATTGGCGTTGTAACTGTCGTCGATGAATTGCACGCCGCGCATGGTTTTGATTTGAAGGCGGGCTTTGGTGAGCGGTGCGGCGGCAAGGCCGGCGGCGCAATCCTCGAGCGAGACTCGAAAAACACGCCCGGCGGAGACGGCGAGGAGCGCGTTCTGCACCATGTGCAGTCCGGGAACCGGGAGAAGGGCATGACAGCGATGCGCGCCCTCGAGCAGCTCAAACTCGGCCCCGTTCGCGCTTTGGATGATGTCGCGCGCCTGCACTTCGCCTTGCTCGATCCCGGCGAAAATCACCCGGCCGCTGGTGCGGTTTGCAATCGTTTGGGCAAACTCATCGCTGCTGTTCAAAATCAGAGTGCCGTCAGGCCCTAACGACGCTGCGAGGTCCCCTTTCTCCTGCGCGATCGCTTCGCGCGAACCCATGAATTGGATATGCGCGATCCCGATGTTGGTGATGATTGCGACGTCGGGTCGCGCAATCTGCGCGAGGGGTGCGATTTCGCCCGGGTGATTCATCCCGATTTCCCAGACCGCGATTTCGTCTTCGGTCGAGGCTTCCAAAATCGTGCGCGGCAGGCCGACGTGATTGTTAAAGTTACCTTCAGTCCTGGTCACGCGGAACTGGCGCGAAAGAACAGAGGCGGTGAAATCTTTCGTGCTGGTTTTGCCGTTGCTCCCGGTGATGGCGATGACTTTCAGACCTAACGATCGGCGATAGTTAGCGGCGAGCTGTTGATATGCCTTAAGGGTATCTTGCACGCGGAGGAGTGGGAATTCGGGAGAAATTTTGCCACTGAATTTTGTCTCCACGATTGCGCCAATGGCACCGCGCTGAAGAGCCTGCTCGACGAATTGATGGCCATCGAAGTTGTCGCCGTGAAGCGCGACAAAGAGGTCGCCGGGCCGGACCGCGCGCGAGTCAGTGCCGATGCGAGTGACACGTATTCGATCCGAGCCGTTTTGGATGGCGGCTCCGGCAAACTGAGCGATTTGGTTGATCGAGAGCGGGTTCATGTCGGTAGGACGTGCCGGGTGGGGCAATTTGGAAGGTCGTTGCGCAACATGGTCTAAAATTCCAGCGGGCGATTTTCCAAGGCGCGCAACGCAACCTGGCGATCGTCGAATGGGATCGTGTGGTCGGCGAATTCCTGATAGGTCTCGTGACCTTTGCCGGCGATGAGGACAAGGTCGCGCGGCTGGGCGAGAGCGATGGCGCGGGCGATCGCCTCGGTGCGCTCCGGGACGGCTTCGAAATTCGAAGAGCGAAATCCTTTCTTCACCTCGGCGATGATGGAAAGCGGATCTTCCTTTCGCGGATTGTCGGAGGTGATGATGCTGTAGTCAGCGTTTTGATCGGCGACCCGAGCCATGAGCGGGCGCTTCTGTTTGTCGCGATCGCCGCCGGCGCCGAAAACGAGAATGAGGCGGCGCGGGTCCAGCTCGCGCAAGGTTTTGAGGACGTTGAGAAGGGCGTCCGGCGTGTGGGCGTAATCGACGAAGACTTGAAACTGGCGATTGGCTCGCACCATCTCGAGCCGGCCGGGGACCTGCGGCGCTTTCGCAAGGCTAAGGATGCCTTCGCGAAGATTCACGCCTAACGAATTGGCGGCGGCGAGCGCGGCCAGAGCGTTGGAGACGTTGAAGCGCCCGATGAGCGGGAGACGCACGAGGTAGATTTTTCCGCGGGCGTCGAGTTGAAAGGAGGTGCCGGTAAATTCGGCACGATAATTCGATGCGCGAAAATCGGCGCGCGGGCTGTGACCATAAGTCACGACCGGTGTCTCGTGGCCGAGAAGACTAACAAGTCTCTCGCCATGCGCATCGTCGAGATTGATGACCGCGACAGACCTTTGTTTGTTAGGCTGATTCTTCAATCCAGTGAAGAGCTTCGTCTTTGCCTCGAAGTAATTCGCCATCGTGCCGTGAAAATCGAGATGGTCCTGGGTCAGGTTAGTAAAGACGGCAACGTCCCATTCGAGTCCGCGCACCCGATCCTGAGCGAGAGCATGTGACGACACTTCCATGACCGCCGCTTTGCAACCCGCGCCGGCCATTTGCGCGAGCATTTCCTGCAGGTCGAGTGACTCCGGGGTGGTGCGGGTCGCGGGCAAAACGCGCCCGGCAATCTCATAACGTACCGTCCCGATGAGACCGGTCGGGATGCCGGCGCTCTCGCAGATGTGCTTGATGAGAAAAGTGGTGGTCGTCTTCCCGTTCGTCCCGGTGACACCGGCCACCTTCAGCCGCAGCGCGGGCTGTTTGTAAAAAGTGAACGCGAGGTCCGCCAGGGCAGCTCGACTATCCGGCACCACGAGCGAGGTGGCGCGAGAATGCGACTCCGGGCGTTCCACCACGATCGCCGCCGCGCCTCTCTCGATCGCCTGTTCGGTGAACTGGTGGCCATCAACCTGCGCGCCGCGCATCGCGACGTAGAGCCCGTTCTTCTGCACCCGGCGCGAATCGTAGAAAATTCCGTCGATCTCCCGGTCGAGTGGCCCGAGGATTTCCCGGACTGGAATTGATTCCGCGAGAAGTTTGAGCTGCATGAGGCGTGGACACGCGAGGCGCGGCAATCTAACGGCGGCCATTAGTTAAGGCGACTCGTCCGGCCGTGGTTGCGGGCGTTCCAATTTCCTCATGCGGCTCAAGATCGAGATACCGCGCCGCCTGTTCGGCGACGCGGGCGAATATCGGGCCGGCGACGGTGCCGCCGTAGTTCAGGTATGACTCTTTGGTGTGCGCGTCATCGAGCACGACGAGGCCGACAAAAGCGGGATTCTCCGATGGCAGGAACCCGCTGAAGGAGACGACATACTTGTCTTTCTCATAGCCGCCTCCGGGCGCGGCTTTTTGCGCGGTGCCGGTCTTGCCTGAGATCGTGTAACCGGGAACGGCGGCCTCGACGGCGGTGCCGCGTTTGCTGACGACACCGCGCAGGGCAAAGGCCACTTGCGAGGCGGTTGCCTGGGAGATGACTTGCCTAACGACTGTAGGTCTCAGCTCGCTGATCACCCTGCCCTTTTCGTCCACAATCGCTTTCACGATCCGCGGCTGCACCAGTTTGCCGCCATTCGCGATCGTGGCCATGGCCGAGATCATTTGCAGCGGCGTGACGCCAACTTCCTGGCCCATCGGGATGCGGGTAATCGAAATCTTGCTCCAGGTTTTCGGCGGGTGAACCATCCCGCGAATCTCGCCTGGCAACTCAATCCCGGTGCGATCGCCAAAACCGAAACGGCGAATGTATTCGTAAAACTTCATCTCGCCGAGCATGCAGGCCATCTTGGCCGCGCCGATGTTGCTCGAGTGCACGAGAATGTCCTGCACGCTCAGGTCGCCGTATCCTTTGTGACCGTGATCGTGCAGTGGACGCCCGCCCACATTCCAGACGCCGTTCTCGCAGAAGATCATGGTGTCGAGTCGCACCTTGGCTTCATTCAACGCGCCCGCCGCCGTCACGATCTTGAAGGTTGAGCCCGGCTCCATCATGTCGATGATGGCGCGGTTTTTCATCTGCTCCGGTTTGGCTTCGGAGCGGTGGTTCAGGTCAAAGTTAGGCCGATTCGCAAGTGCGAGGATTTCGCCGGTCTGCGGTCGCATCAGGATGATGGTGGCTTTCTCGGGATGATACTCGCGCACCGCGGCATCGAGTTCGTCCTCGACGATGCTCTGGAGATGAAGATCGACCGTGAGATGGACCTGGTAACCATCGCGCGGCGCGTGCTCGAGCCCGCGGTAGAGGACGATCTCGCGACCTTGCGCATCATGCTCGATATAGCGATAACCGTCCTCCCCCCGCAGATATTGATCCATCGAGGCTTCTACGCCCTGGATGCCGTGTTGATGGAAATCGGTGAACCCGACGACGTGGCAAAGCATCGAGCCGTTTGGGTAAACGCGGACCGTCCCGCGCTCGCAACGAATCCCGCGCAGCCGCGCCGTTTTCAATGCGTTCTCCAGTTGGCGCGCGTCCGCTTCCGGCACCTCGCGCTTGAGCACAATGTAGGGCCGGCCGGTGCCGATCTTCTCCGCAATCTCGTTAGGCGAAAGATGGAGGCGCCCGGCGAGAAGCGGAATGATGGCAGGGGGATTATTGATCAGTGTGGCGTCGGCCACGACCGTCGCGACCGGCACGTTCTGGGCGAGAATTTCACTGCCGGCATCGTAAATCGCGCCGCGTTCGGCCGGGATGATGTTGCGGCCAACATTCTTTTCCGCGGCCAGCTTGCTGTAATAACCGTGCATCACCATCTGGAGATAAATGAGCCGCCAGGAGAAAACGCTGAAAAGCAGGGCAAAAAAAACGCAGACGAGCGCGCAACGCATGCGGCCGGTCCACTTCATTTGACACCTCCGCGGTTGACCACCGGTTGCACTTCATCCTCGCCTGAGCGATGCGCGGCGGGGTTCAGCCTAACGATGCTCTGGTCGGTGATGGGAACGAGCTTGAGATACCCTTCCTTCAAGCGCCGCTCGATCGCAACCCGCGAGGTCAGCGCGCCGATCTGGACATGGGCGTCTTCGTTTTGGGCATGAATCGCGACCAGTTCCTGCTCGATCGCGTGACGCTGGACGCCGAGATGATGTAACTGGACGGTGAGGTAGACATAGCTCAGCCCGGTCGCCGCTCCGAAAATGCTGATCACGACCCAGCGCGCGAGCGCGGGCGCGTCAATCGGATTGAGATGCTTGCGCCGGCGGCGTTGGTTCATTCGGTCCTTTCGGCGGCGCGCAATCGGGCGCTGCGTGAACGCGGGTTGCTCCGTTGTTCGATCGCATCCGGCTCGATCGGTTTGGGCGTGAGAACGCGGAGCGAAAACTCGGGGTTCGGCCGCGGCGCAGGCCATTCCGGCCGGTCGAGAAATTCGCGGCTCCGATCGCGGAAGAAATTCTTCACGATTCGATCCTCGAGTGAATGAAAGGTGATGACGGCGACGCGCGCGCCCGGTTCAAGGCGATTCGTTAGGCTGACGAGACCGGCTTGGAGCGCGCCGAGTTCGTCGTTCACTTCCATCCGCAAAGCCTGAAAGACTTGCGTCGCCGGATGACGACGCCCGTGACGACCGATAATCTTTTCGATCGCTTTGGCGAGCGCGAGGGTTTCCCGGAAGGGCCCGTCCTTGCGCAGCTTGACGATCCGGCTCGCGATCCGGCGCGCTGCCGGCTCTTCGCCGTACTCGCGCAGGATGCGGGTCAGCTCTTCCTCGCTGTAGCTGTTGACGACCTCGGCCGCGGTCAACTCCTGGCGCGGATCCATTCGCATGTCGAGCGGACCGTTCCGCATCAGGCTGAAACCACGCTCGGCATTCTCGAGTTGGCGGGAGGAAACGCCCAGATCGAGCAGCGCGCCGCCGATCTGGGCGATGCCGAGCTGGTCGAGCACACTCGCGGCATCGCGATAATTGGCGTGGTGCAACGTCACGCGGTTGCCAAAATTCGTTAGGCGAGCGGCCGCGAACTCGAGCGCATCGGGATCGCGATCGAGCGCGAGAACATCGGCGCCGGCTTGCAAAATGGCTTCGCTGTGCCCGCCGCCCCCGCAGGTTCCGTCGAGAATGAGCGAGCCGGGCCGGGGCGCGAGCAGCTCGATCGTTTCGGTCACGAGCACCGGGCGATGGTAGGGAAAAGTAAAGTGTTCCATTTCCTGCGCCTCCTCTTCGATGGTGAGCGGGCCGGTCGCGAATCGGATCGGCCTTTCAAATAACAACGCCTTCATCAGTGACTTTGCTCCTAGAGTCCGACCATGTTGGCGACCGCCTGGTAAGTAGGATGTTCCTCGGCATGGGCCCGTTTGCGCCGCGCCAGATTCCAGATTTCAAAACGACCGCGGCCGCCGACGAGCGCGACCTCGCCTTTCAGGTCCAGCTCCCGGCAGAATTCATCGGCCAAAAGGAGACGGCCCTGTTTGTCAAATGAGCCATGCTGCGCCTGCGCATGGAGACGGCGCAGGAAAATGCGGAGATCGCGTTTCGATATTCCGCCGATGTTTTCCGCCGCCGCGCCGATCCGCTCGAATTCGTTAGGCGGCATCACGAGGAGGAATTGACCGTTCGGTTCCGGCACCATGATGAGCTCCTCGCCCGCGCCGTTGCGTCGCCAGCGCGAGGGGATGGTGACGCGATTTTTGTCGTCGATCTGGTGACGAAACTCGCCAGCGTAAAAAACCGAATTAGCCGAGACCGAGGACATGCGCAGGTGAAATGGGCCACATCAATCCATTTCAACCCACTTTTAACCACTCGATTTTTTCCCGGTCAATCAAATAAATGCAGGTTTGCGCACTTTTCTTCGGCCCCGTAAAATCGCGCCCCGTATTCATGTTTCCGCCGCTTCGTCCTTTTTGCACTGCTTTCGCCCTCTGCCTGTCTCTCGCCGCGGCGGTCGCGCAGTCGGGCGATGACACCGTCCGCGTCACCGTCGCGATGAATCCGGATGGGTCGAAAACGCTTTACCAGACCGATAACGCAAAACAGGAAACGATCGCGACCGAGGTGGGGGCGAACGGCCAGACGCATCGCAAGATTCTCTACAAACTCGATGCGGCGGGGCGTTACGAGAGCGGGCGGGTCTTCGGGGCGGACGGCAAGCTGCGCTACAAGACGCAGTACCAATATGATTCCGCCGGCCGCCTGCAGCGCGAAACGCATCTGACAAGAGATGACGCGGTCTCCAGCAGCATCGTCTACAGTTATGATGCTGCCGGCCATCAGGCCGGGTATGCAGTTTACGATGGCGAGGGACAGTTAATCGGGAAAACAACGGCAAAGAAACCGAGCAACCAGAACACCGCGTCGCGAGCGCGGCCGCGGCAATAGGCGACGCGACAAACGTTTTGAGGGCCGTGATTTCATGGTCGTTTACTCGTTAGGCATCCTTCCCGGCCCTGGCGCCCTCACTTGCCAGCCGGGGCAAAGGGAGTTATCAGGTCACCGCATGATCGATTACATCCAGAAAGGTGGACTGCTCATGTGGCCCATTCTGGCCTGCAGCATCATCGCCATCGGGGTTTTCGCAGAGCGGCTGTTTTACTTTCACCGCGCTTCGATTCACGTCGGCGAATTTCTCCAGGGCCTTTCCAATCTCGTGCAGCGGCGCAATTTCGCCGAAGCGCTGCATGAGTGCGCCGGCACGCCCGGGCCGGTCGCGCGCGTGATTCACGCCGCCATCATCCGGCACGACGCACCGCGCGCGGAATTGCGCGAGATCGTACAGGAAGCCGGGCAACTCGAGGTGCCAAAGCTGGAGCGCTTTCTTGGCGTGCTCGCGACTTTGGCCTATCTCGCACCACTTATCGGATTGTTAGGCACAGTCTCCGGAATGATCGATGCCTTCGGGATGGTTTCTTCAAATGGCGGTTACGCAACCGTGGCCGAGTTATCGACCGGAATTTATCGCAGTCTGCTTACGACCGCGGCCGGCCTGGTCGTCGCGACACCTACCTTTGTCGGTTATAGTTACCTTTCATCGCGCGTTAACACCTTGATGCATGATATGGAACGGGCCGGGATCGAGGTCGTCCATATGCTGACTGATCACGCGCCCGGGGCGGAAATCATCAGCTTCGAGCAAGCCGCCGAGCGGCGCGCGGAACGTTAGGCAAGGTCGCCTTGGTTCTCGCCTAACGAGTAATGAAGCTCGCGCGCACAACCAACATCAGCTTTGGCTGGCTCTATGTCTTTCCCCTCCTCGACGTTGTCTTCCTTCTCATCCTTTTCTTTCTTCTCAGCTCGAACTTTGTTCTCCAGCCCGGGATTTCGGTGACCGTGCCTTTCTCCCGCTTCACCCTTCCGCCACAGCCAAACCAGGAGATCGTCAGCATCACCGGCGGACCGAATCCGACGATCTACTTGCGCGACCAAAAAGTGACACTCGATCAACTCGGCCCCGCGCTCGAGGCGACGAAACGCGAAGGCCGCTCGATCGTGATCAAGGCCGATCGCACCGTTTCCTACGACCTGGTAATGGCGGTGACGAATGCGGCGCTCGAGCACGGAATCAGCTCGGTCGCGCTCGCGACCAGTTCGCAACGGTGAGCGCGCAGAGTTACGCTCAGCCGCACGGCAACCTGCTCTTTCACTGGGAACGCCCGCGCCAGCGCAAGCTCGCGATCGCTGGCTTCCTCGCCGCCTCGGTGGGGCTTCACGCGCTTTGCTTTTACCTGTTCCAGGTTGTTTATCCGCCTACGATCTCGCTCCTGCCACCGCCGGCACGAGTCAGTTTGATTGCAGCCACTTCGCCGGAATCGCAGAGTTATCTTAATTGGCTCGAAGCCGAAGATCCGGCGCTCGCATCACAGACACAACGGCCGGCCGATGCGCGCGCCTTCCAACTGCCGAAGCTGACCCATATCCCATCTTATGTTGCGGCTCCGCCGCGCTTGAAGGAACCGCCCGCCGCGCAAATCTCGCCGGCTACACCTTCGGCGATGCCGCCCGCTCCGGTGCCAGTTCGAACGACCTCCGCGCCCAGCACGGCGCCGATCGCGCCGAGCACATTAATTTTTTCCGACGGCCTGCACGATCTGCCAGTGACTCATCCGGCCTTGAAGTTTCAGGCTTCCTCCCGGGAAGCGCCGCAGAGCGCGCGTTTCCGGGTTGCGGTCGATTCGTTAGGCGTGATTCGCTATCTTTTCCTCGAGCAATCCTCAGGCGACAGCGCGCTCGACGAAGAGGCGCGGCAATACCTTGTGCTCGCCCGTTTCCAACCGGGTCCGCCCCTGACGAATTCGCCCGGGCTCACCTGGGCGACGGCCACCTTCGAGTTTGGGAACGACCTGCAACTGCCGCCCGGCCCGACGGAGCGCGCGCCGTGATCCGAGTCAGTCTCGCCGCGCTCGTCACCATTTACCTGCTGCTTTTCCTTGCGGCGGTTTTTCTCCTCTGGATATTTGGGGAGTGGAATCGTCGGCGCCGCGAGCAGCGGGCGCTCCGCTACCGGCTTCGGTGCGTGATTTGCGCATTCGAATTCGAGGACCGAACGACG
>JAICXG010000184.1 GCA_025980625.1 Chthoniobacterales bacterium | reverse complement strand
GGAATGATTGCCTAACGACTGAATTCCTATGCTCGCTGATCTTCGCTACGCCCTCCGAATGCTGCTCAAATCGCCCGCCTTCAGCGTTATCGCGGTCGCGGCGCTCGCCCTTGGGATTGGCGCTAACACCGCCATCTTCAGCGTGGTCGATGCCGTTCTCCTGCGGGCCTTGCCCTATCCGCATTCCGAACAGCTCCTCCTCCTTCGCGAGCGCGTGCTCGGACTCTTCGACACCGGCTCGGTCAGTTATCCGAATTACCTCGACTGGCGTGCGTCGCAGCACACCCTGACCGATCTCGCTCTCGTTAGGCACGAATCGATGAATCTCTCCAGCGCCACCCAGGAGACAGCGCCGGAGCGGGTCAACGCCGGTTCGATCACGGCAAATTTCCTCAGCATCATTCAGCTGCCACCGATCCTCGGGCGCAACTTCACCGAGGCGGAAGATGTGCCGAACGGACCGAGAGTGACCTTGATCAGCGAAGGTTTATGGAAACGGCGTTTCGGCGGAGCGAGGAACGTCATTGGCAAGAAGCTGATCGTCGACACCGTGCCGCGCGAAATTGTCGGCGTCTTCCCGGCAGAGATGCAGGTGATTCGCGACGCGCAGGTCTTCATCCCCTTTAGCGATCTCCGGGCCGACAAGACCGTGGTTGAGCGCAACTACCACCCGGGCTTCACCGCGATCGGCCGGCTCAAACCGGGCGTGACGTTGGAAAAGGCGCGAGCCGAATTCGACAACATCGCGCGCAACCTCGAGAAGCGTTATCCCGACTCCAACACCGGCCGGCGGGTGAATGTCCGCCGCTTGCTCGAGGCGACGGTCGGCGATTATCGCGCGAGCCTCAATCTTCTCCTCATCGCTGTCGCCTGCGTGCTCCTCATCGCCTGCGCGAACGTGGCCAACCTGCAACTGGCGCGCGCGCTTTCGCGCAGCAAAGAGCTGGCGGTGCGCGCGGCGATGGGCGCCAGTCGCTGGCGTTTGGTGCGCCTCCTTTTGATTGAAAGCACCTTGCTCGCGCTCATCGGCGCCGCCGTCGGGCTGGTCATTGCGATCTGGAGTTTTGACGCGATCCACGCCCTCAGCCCAGTGCACGCCGCGCGCTTCAAAGAGACCCGGCTTGATTTCGCGACCCTCAGTTTTACTGCGGGAATCGCGATCGTCTGCGGCATTCTCGCCGGCATGTGGCCGGCCTGGCGCGTCTCGCGGCTCGCTTCGCTCAGCGCCGTCTTGCACGAAGCCGGTACGCGCGGCGCGAGCGACGGGAGCGCGCGCCAACGCGCGCGCGGTGCGCTCGTCATCAGCCAGGTCGCGCTCGCTCTCGTCCTGCTCGCGGGGGCCGGACTGACCTTGAAAAGTTTCTGGCGCTCGCAAACCGCACCGCTCGGGTTTGAGCCGGGCGGGATTCTTACCATGACGCTCACGCTCCCCGAAGCGCGCTACAATTCGGATGAAAAAGTGGACGCCTTTTATCGCGATCTAGTCAAGCGCGTCGAAACCTTGCCGGGCGTGCTCGCCGCCGCGACCGGCGAGAACATTCCCTTTGATGAGACGGAATGGGACAGCTCGGTCCACATCACTGGCACGCCCCCGAGCCCGCCCGGCCACGAGCCCTCGGCGGAAGTAAACGTGATTACAAACAATTATTTCAAGGTGCTCAAAATGCCGATCCTGCGCGGGCGCAGCTTCGACGAGCGGGAAGTGCTCGGCCGTCCCCGTTCCGTTATCGTTGACGATCTTTTCGTGCGCAGGTTTTTCCCTAACGAGAACCCGATCGGCCGCCGGGTTGATGATAATCAAACCCTGGCCAAGAATCCGCCGCCGCTCACGGTCGTGGGCGTGGTCCCGCATGTGCGGAGCGATGTGCCGGGTGAGGAGTTCGACCGCCTTAACCTGCCGCAGATCTATTTCTCCGAGGCGCAGATGCCGGTGCACGACAACAATCTCGTCGTCCGGACGAAGCTCGGTGAGCCGATGGCGCTGGCCGAAGCGGTCGTTAGGCAGGTGCAGGAAATCGACCCGGACCAGCCAGTCGCATCCATCTCGACGATGCAGAAGAACATTTCGCAAGCCCTCGCGACCCGTCGCCTAACGATGACATTGCTCGGCGCCTTTGCCGCCCTCGCCCTCGTGCTCGCGAGCGTCGGCCTCTACGGCGTGATGGCGCTGAGCGTGGCGCAACGGACGCGCGAGTTTGGCATCCGCCTCGCCCTCGGCGCGCCGCGCGAGGACGTTTTCCGGCTCGCCCTCGGGCGCGGGCTCCTGCTTGTGGGAACCGGCCTCGCCCTGGGATTGTTAGGCGCAGCCGCCGCGGGCCGGGCATTGACGAGTCTGCTCTACGGCGTCGGGAGCTTCGATCCCGGTGCATTGCTCATCGCGATCCTGGCTCTCGCCGGTGTGACACTGCTTGCCTGCTGGTTCCCGGCGCGCCGCGCCACCCGGGTCGACCCGATGGTCGCGCTTCGCTACGAATGAATTTCGCCTAACGAGATGCTGAACGATCTCCGCTTCGCGTTTCGCCAGCTTCGCAAAGATCCGGCTTTCACCCTGACCGCGCTGGCCACGGTCGCGATCTGTCTCGGGGCAAACCTCGCGATCTTCGCGGTGATCGATTCCATCCTCTTGCGGCCGCTGCCATTTCCGCAATCCGATCAACTCCTTTCGATTTACAACACGTATCCGAAAGCCGGGGTCGAGAATGACGGTTCTTCCCTGACGAATTACTACGAGCGGCGCGGCCACATTCCCGCTTTCGCGAGCCTTTCCATTTTTCGTTATGGGAGCGAAGTGGTCGGCGAAACCGGTGCGGCCGAGCAGACACAAATCATGCGCGTCTCGCCGGATTTTTTCGCGACCCTCGGGGCCAATCTTGCGCTGGGTCGCACCTTCACCGAAGCCGAAGCGGAGGTGGCCGACAACAACGGAGTGGCCATCGTGACCGACGCCTATTGGCGGCAGCGGCTTAATTCCGATCCAAACGTCCTCGGCCGCGATATCCGCGTGAACACGATGCCGAGAAGGGTCGTCGGCGTGTTGCCTCCTGATTTTCGATTCCTTTCCCCAGAAGCGCGTCTCTTTCTGCCGATAAGGTCCAGGCCCGAGGACCGCACGCCGCAGCAGCGCCATTCGGGCGGCGGCGGCACGCACATGATCGCGCGCTTGAAACCGGGCGCGACCATTGCCGAAGCGCAATCGCAAATCGACGCGCATAACGCCGCCGTCGAGAAAGATGACCTCGAGGCGAAAGCGATGGCCGAAGCCGGCTTCCGATCACTCGTTAGGCAATTGCGTGCGGAGCACGTCCGCTCGGTTCGTCCAACCCTTTTGCTGATGCAGGCTGGCGTGTTTTTTCTTTTGCTCATCGGAGCGGTTAATCTGGTGAACCTCCTTCTGATCCGCGCGAGTGGTCGCGCGAAAGAAATGGCGATCCGCCGATCGATGGGCGCGAGTCGCGCGCATGTCGTTAGGCAGGTAATGATCGAAAGCGTTCTCCTGACTTTCGCCGGCGGATTGCTCGGCCTGACGGTGGGCGCGTGGGGAATTCGGTTGCTCGAAGTTCTCGGGGCAAATCGCTTGCCGCTCGGCGCGCACATCGCGTTCGATGGCTGGCTGGCGTCAATCGGTCTCGTCGGCGCCGTGGTTCTCGGAATCGTTATCGCCGTGCCGGTCGCCTGTTTCAACCTGAGCACTCATCTGGCGCACGCGCTCCAATCGGAATCACGCTCCGGCACGATCAGTCGCGCCGCGCAACGTTTGCGCCACGGATTCATCGTCGCGCAAATTGCTCTAGCCTTCGTTCTGCTGGCTGGCGCCGCGCTTCTCGGGTTGAGCTTGAAAAAGGTGATGGCGGTTTCTCCAGGTTTCCGTGCCGATCACGTTCTCACCGGGGAAGTGACGGTGCCGTTTAGCTATAACGCCCGCCCTTTCCTCGATCGCTTGCTGGAAGCAATTGGTCGGCAACCGGGAGTCGCGGCAGCGGGAGCGATCACAAACGTGCCCCTAAGCGGAGAAAGCGGAAAGACTGCAGTTACACCGAAGGGATATGTGCGGGCGGCGGGCGAGTCATTGCAGGGTCACTATCTCTATCAAGTCACGGGCGATTACTTCACCGCGCTCGGCATCCCTCTGCGCGCAGGCCGGTTTTTGACTTCGGCCGACTCTCATCGCGCGAACCGGGTCTGTGTAGTGGACGAAGACTTCGCCCGGCGCTATTGGCCTAATGGCGGCGCGCTTAGTCACCGCGTATTTGAAGGCAGCAACTCGGATGACGCAAAACTGTTCACCATTGTCGGTGTCGTCGGCGCGGTAAAACAAGCGGAACTCACGGAACCGCAGGGGCAGGGCGCGGTCTACCTGCCGTTCAAGGATTCCGACGGCATCAACGTCTTCGTCGTCACCCGCACGAACCAGCGCCCGGAAGCGTTTGCTGAGACGCTGCGGAAACTGGTCCGCCTGACCAATCCCGACCTGGCCATCGACAACCTCCGCTCGATGGAGACGCGCATCGCGGAGAGCCTGATCGCGCGCCGCTCGCCGGCGCTGCTAGCCGGAATTTTCGCCGGAGTCGCGCTACTCCTGGCAGCAATCGGAACCTATGGCGTGTTGAGTTATGCCGTAGCGCAACGTCGTCGCGAGATCGGGATTCGGATGGCGCTCGGAGCGCGACGCGAACAGATCGGGACCCAATTCATCTCGTTAGGCGTGCGCCTCCTCGGCGCCGGGATGCTTTTCGGCTTGGTCGGTGCGTGGCTGGCAGAAAGAGCGATGCAAAGCGTCCTCTTCAACGTGCCCGCGCTGCCCGTCGCAATCCTGCTCACGACAGCCCTTGTCATGACGGCGGTGTCGCTTGTTGCCAGCGTCATCCCGGCGCGCCGAGCCACCCGGGTCGACCCGATGGTCGCGCTTCGCTACGAATGAATTTCGCCTAACGAGATGCTGAAGAATCGAGATTCGGCCGATGTAATCATTCACGCTTCCACGCTTCAACGCTCCGCCTAAACCACTATGATAACTGATCTCCGCTACGCCTTTCGCATGCTGGTGAAATCACCCGGCTTCACCTTCATCGCCATCCTCACTCTGTCGTTAGGCATCGGCGCCAACAGCGCCATCTTCAGTGTCATCGACACCGTCCTGCTGCGCTCGCTCCCTTTTCCAAATCCCGATCGCCTCGCCATGGTCTGGGCGACAGCACCGCAGCACCCCGGTGAAGACAAGCAGGTTCATTCCTATCCCGATTATCTCGATCTGCGGGCACAGAATCACACCTTCAGCGCGCTGGCCGCGTTCACCAACGTTTCCGCCATCTGGGGCACCGGCGCCAACTCCGAGGACGTTCCCGGGCTGGCCGCAACCTCCGACATCTTCCAAGTCCTGGGAACGCAGCCGCTGCTCGGGCGCGGTTTTTCGCGGGAGGACGAAAAGCCTGACGCGACCCGGGTGGTCGTGATCAGTTACGAATTTTGGCAACGCCGCTTCGGGGGCGACCCAAAGATCATCGGCAAACAATCCACGATGGCCGACAAGCCGTATACGATTACGGGCGTGATGCCGCCGGGATGGAAATTTCCGGTTCAACACGACCCGATCAATTTCATCGCGCCGCTTTACGGGATTTTCTCCGGTCCGCCCCCGAATCCGATCGAGCGGCG
>JAICXG010000137.1 GCA_025980625.1 Chthoniobacterales bacterium | reverse complement strand
CTAACGACTGGTGGCCAGGCAATCGCTCAGCTCGCGAAGAAACGATTCAACATCGGTCACGAGCCCGACGCTCTGGAACGTGCCGCGGCTGCTGAGTTTCGAGACAACGGCGGGATTGATGTCGACACAGATTGTTCGCACAGTCGCGGGGAGAAGATTTCGCGCCGCGGTCGAATGCTGCACCGTCGCCAGCATCACCGCGATCGTGACACCTTCGAGTTTGGCGCGCATTGCCTTCTGCGCCTCAATCGTGTCGCTGATGACGTCGGGCAGCGGCCCGTCGTCGCTGATCGAGCCGGAGAGGACAAAGTCGACGTCGTTCTTCACGCAGGCGCGCATAATCCCTTTTTGCAAAAGGCCGTTCGCCACTGCCTGGCGAATGCCGCCCGCGCCGCGAATGGCGTTGATCGCGCGGAGATGATTTTCGCTGCCGCGCTGCGAGAGCGCTCCTTCTTCCGGATTCATGCCTAACGACGTTGCAAACAGCGCCCGCTCGATATCCTGCGCAGCGAACGCATTCCCGCCGAAGAGCACCTGGACAAAGCCCCCCTCGATCAGTTGCTCCAGATACTCAGCCGCGCCGGTCTGCACGATCGCGCGACCGCCGACAAGGAGAATTCTCCCTTTTTCCTCGCGCGTCCGCCTCAGTTCGCGCGCGAGGTCGCGAATCACCGCGCTCTTGGGTTTTTCCACCGCAGCGCTGCCCGACATGAACTCGAAGACGTCCGCCCGCGAGGTCGTGCGCTGCAGCGGCGCGACCCGAATCCCCTGGTGACCGACCACCACCTGCATCCCTTTCTTGAGCTCGTAAAATTTCTTCGCCGCAGCGGACTTGGCGCTGCGATCGACCACGATGGCACTGTTCATCAAGGCCGGACGCACCTCGAGCTCCGAGCCCGCGACGCGGACGAACGTGCGCTGACTCGTCGTGACATAAAAGCCCTGCGGATAAACTCCATCGGCCGGGGCGGCCGCGAGCTGCACGCTCTTTTTTTCCTTCACTTCGGCGCCGTGCTGGCGCAGCCGCAGCACCAGGTCATCCAGGGCGTCGGCGCTCGAGGCGGTCACTTCGATGCGGGCGAAACTCTGGTCGGAGCGCTGTTCGCCGATGCGGATCTCACCGATCTTGAAGGTGGCCTGGCGGGCGATGATTTCGTCGAGCACTTTGGGGAGAATGAGAGAATCGATGATGTGGCCGCGCAGCTCGATGGTCTCGGAAGGCATCGCGCGAACTTAGCCAGAGAACGCCATCGCGCCAGCCGAGGCGGGCCCTGCTTTCATCTTGTCGGCGGAAAATGCTCCCGGTATTAATCCAATCGCCGCTCCTAAACCAATGAACCAACATCCGGAAAGCGCCAAACCTGCAAGCAGCCCGAGTGGTTTCCAGATTTGCAACGAGCCAGTCGCGTCCGGCAAAACGGAAGCCGGGCCCGAGGAGGAGCTGCCCGAATCCTACGGCACGGACCTGCTTTACATCATCGCGCAGGATCCGGCTTCGCTTTTTGTTTACTGGGACATGAATTGGCCGCGACGCTTCGCCGAAGCCGAGCTCTCGCCGCGGCCGGTTCATCTGCGCACCCATCGCGTCGATGGCGAGATCGATAGCACGCGCGAGATCAATCCTTTTCGCGGGCGTTGTTATGTGGAAGTCACTACCCCGGGCGCAGGTTATTACTGTGAGCTGGGCTGTTTTGCGGGTGAGGAATGGCGTGCTCTGGCGCGCTCCGCTGCAACCGCGACACCAGAGGCAGGGCCCTCGGAGAATCTCTCGACGACTTTCGCGACTCTTCCCCTGCACCTGAGTTTTCAACGTTTGCTCGACATCTTTGCCACGGCACAGTCGGAGCAAGGTCTGGCCTTGTCGGTGAGCGAACTGCAGAGCGCGAGTCGAAAGGATTCGGCCGATAAGACAAAGGATTCGCCTTCTCCAGAAGTGAAGGAACTCATTGCCTGCGCCACATCCATTCCGGAACAGGCCCTCAGCGAAGAGCAGCGGGCGAAATGGGAGGAAGTAGCGAAACGCATTCTGGCCGCGACTGACCTGGGCGGAAGTAGCTATACCTAACGAGTGCGTCGGCGGCTACTCTGCCAGACTTATCCCTTCGGGCATTTCCGGCGGCGGGGCAGAGATCCGGCTATGGCTCTTGCCGTAACCGAAGTAGAAAATAAGTCCGATCAGGAGCCAGACAATTAGCCGGGCCCAATTCGTCCAGCCGAGCCCGTAAACCATCGCGCCGCAGGTAATGATACCAAGGATCGCGACTACCGGCAGAGCTGGAACGCGGAAACCGCGCTCCGCATGAGGCTGTCGCACCCGCATGATCCAGACCCCAGCGCACACCAGGATGAAAGCGAAGAGGGTGCCGATGCTGGTCATTTCGCCGACCACATCTTCGGGCACAAAGGCGGCAAAGAGCGCGGTGAAGACAAAGAAAAGCATGTTCGACTTGTAGGGCGTGCGGAAGCGCCGGTGCACATCAGAAAAAGTCTTCGGCACCAGCCCATCGCAGCTCATGGAGAAAAAGACCCGCGACTGACCAAGTAGCATGACCAGGATGACAGAGGAAAATCCGGCCAGGATCGCGACTGTGACCGATTTGGAGAGCCATTCGTAACCCGGCATGTAATTACTGATCGCGAAGGCGACGGAAGCTTCCCGGCCATGGGTGCGAAAATCCTCGACCGTAGCCAGACCACTTAGGACGTAGGAGAAGAGAACGTAAAGGACCGTGCAGATAACGAGCGAACCAAGAATACCGATCGGCATGTCGCGTTTGGGATTGCGCGCTTCCTGTGCCGCAGTGGAAACTGCATCGAAGCCGATGTAAGCGAAAAAAACGACACCGGCCGCGCCGAGAATACCCAGAACCCCACCATAGGCGTGATGAATCCCCTGTGGAGTCACATAGGTTGTCGGAGCGGGGATGAAAGGCGTGTGGTTAGCCGGATTGATGAATCCCCAACCAATCGCAATCACCATCAGAACTATGGTCACTTTCAGGACTACAATCAGCCCGTTGACCAGAGCCGATTCTTTCGTTCCACGGATAAGCAGAGCGGTAAGCAGGAGCAGGATAAAGACGGCTGGAATGTTGATCCAGCCATGAAGACCGGTCGCGTTCTCGATCTCAAAGGGGGAATGCGACCATTGGTAGGGAATACGCAGGCCAAACCAGTCGAGGACGCGGTTGAAATACTCGCTCCAGGCGATGGCAACCGTGGCTGCACCGACCGCATATTCCAGGATCAAGTCCCAGCCAATAATCCAAGCCACAAGCTCACCCATCGTCGCATAGGAGTAAGTATAGGCACTGCCCGCCACCGGAATCATAGAGGCAAACTCTGCATAGCATAGCCCAGCAAAGGCGCAGCCGATCCCGGCGACCATGAAGGCGAGCACGACCGATGGACCCGCACGGTCAGCAATTGCGGCCGCGGTCCGGACAAATAATCCGGCGCCGATGATTGCACCGATCCCAAGCGCGACCAGGTTCACCGGCCCGAGCGACCGCTTCAGACTGTGCTCACCTATCTCATGAGATTCGGCGATGAGTTTCTCGAGCGGCTTGCGTGCAAAAAGACTGGCCATAGATAACTTTCCTTTAAGAGACTCGTGTTACGGCTCGATCTTGTTTCGGGCAGTGACAGGTGAATGGCTATCCGATAGCTCAGGGGCTGCGGACCCGCGCCAGAGAAAATAGATAGGCACGCCGGTGAGAACGATGATGAGGCCCGGCCAGGTGGTAGCCGTTTGGTAGAAAAAGAGGACCGCCAAAATCACGCTCGCGCCGATGATGTAGAGCGCGGGAACGATCGGATAACCGAAAGCTTTGTAGGGGCGATCCGCTTCGGGCCGTTTCCAACGCAGCACAAATACGCCAAGAATTGTAAGTATGTAAAAGATGAGTGCCGCTGAGATGACGTAGTCGAGCAGGTTACCGTAGAGATTTCCATATCCAGTGATGTTTCCGGCCGCGTCTCTCCTCACCGTCCGCGGCAAAACCAGCACACCTGCCCAGATTCCCTGAATCAGAAGACCCCAGGCCGGAACATGGTTGCGATTCAGCAGCCCGACTCTGCGAAAGAAGAGCCCGTCGCGCGCCATCGCATAGTAGGCGCGCGCACCCGCGAGAATGAGCCCGTTGTTGCAGCCGAAGGTCGAGATCATGATCGCGACGGCCATGATTGCAGCCCCAAGCCCGGGAAAAATCACGTTCGCCGTCTCGGAAGCGACCCGGTCACTCGGCGCATTTTGGATTGCGCTAAAAGGCAGGGCCGCAAGAAAAGCGACATTCGCGAGCAGATAAAGCCCGATGACAAGGAAGGTGCCGAGCGCGAGCGAGAGCGGGATATTGCGGCGCGGCTCCTTCACCTCGCCTGCGGTGAAGGTGATGTTATTCCAGGCGTCCGCAGAAAAGAGTGAATTGGTCTGCGCCACACAGATGCCGACGAACAATCCAAAGGCGCTGGCAGCAGTCAGTCCTCGACCGACATCCTGCAAACCGCCGCGCAGCGTCCAGAAGTGACTCCAGTTAGCCGCGCCCGTGCCGCGCTTTAGCCCAATGATGATGCCGAGAACAATCAGCGCGATGAGCGCTCCAGTTTTTGCGGTCGTGAAGACATTCTGCACCAGTTTGCCGAGTTTCAATCCGCGCGTGTTCATGAAGGTGAGCAGCGCGATCATCACCAGCCCGACAAGCTGTGCCGTGGAGAGGGAAAAAGCGTAACCACCAAAGCGGACCGGAGCGATCAGGTAATTGGACTCTGAGATCCAGGGAATGAGCACGCCGCTGTAGCGCGCGAAGCCGATCGCGACCGCTGCGATCGTGCCAGTCTGGATCACAAGAAAAAGTGTCCAGCCATAAAGGAAGCCCCAAAGCGGAGAGAAAGCCTCGCGTAGATAGACATATTGGCCGCCCGCTTTTGGCAGCATGGCAGCCAGTTCACCATAGGAGAGCGCCGCCATCAAAGTGAGAAGGCCGGTTACAACCCACACAACGAGTAACCAGCCGGGCGCGCCGACCTGTCGTGCGATGATCGAGGAAACGATGAAAATTCCGGAACCGATCATCGATCCCGCCACCAGCATGGTGGAATCGAGCAGGCCAAGGCCGCGAATGAATTTCTGTTCGTTAGGCGCGATGACCTCAGGCACGATGCACCCGACTATGGACAGAGTGAAGCAACAGGTCACGAAGTTTTTTGCCGTCTTGCCGTTCCCGCGCTCGGTGCTCATTGTCTCCCGCCGGAGTTCAAGGTCACGATGATGAACGAAGATCCGCCATGATCGCCCAAGCTCGCCTTGCGCTGCCGGCGGTGCCGTTGCTTTTCGGCATCCCGGTCGATTTCATCCTCTTCGCTCTCATTCTCGTGGGCGTTGCAGTTTTCCATCACCATACGATGCGTGTCGCTCTCATCGGGCTGGTGATGATCGCCCTCTACAAAATCTCGTTCACAGGTTTCAGGACCGGGCCGGGCGCGGCCGGTTTCCTTTCTCATCTCCGGCACGAGTGGGTCATCCTCGTGAATCTCTTCTGCCTGCTGACCGGGTTCGCGGTTTTGTCGCGGCATTTTGAGAAGAGCCATGTGCCAGTCGTTCTGCCGAAGTTCATGCCGCACGATTGGAAAGGCGCTTTCATTATGCTCCTGATGGTCTGGGTGCTCTCATCCTTCCTCGACAACATCGCCGCCGCCCTGATCGGCGGAGCGATGGCGCACCAGCTTTTCCGGGCCAGGGTCCACATCGGTTACCTGGCGGCGATCGTAGCCGCATCCAACGCGGGCGGCTCCTGGAGCGTGGTCGGCGACACCACCACCACGATGATGTGGATCGATGGCGTCTCGCCACTGTATGTCCTGGAGGCGATCATCGCCTCCTCCGTCGCGATCTGCATTTGTGGAATCCCGGCGGCGATTTTGCAGCAAAAATATTCCCCCATTCTCGCGCACGCCCGCGAACACACCCGCATCGACTGGCCGCGGCTTGGCATTGTTCTGCTTATCCTCGTGTTCGCGATCGCCGCAAACGTGACCGTGAACACCGCCTTCCCACAGTTCGCCGATCATTTTCCTTTCATCGGCGCCGCCGTCTGGCTCGCGATCTTGCTGTCGATTGCGCTCCGCCGGCCCGATTGGGAAGTGCTGCCCGAGGCAATCAAAGGCTCGCTCTTTCTCCTCTCGCTTGTCCTTTGTGCCTCGATGATGCCGGTGGAAAAACTTCCTCCCGCCTCCTGGCACACCGCGTTCGGCCTCGGTTTTCTCTCCTCGGTGTTCGACAATATTCCTCTCACCGCGCTCGCTCTGAAGCAGGGCGGCTATGATTGGGGATTTGTCGCTTACACCGTTGGTTTTGGCGGCTCGATGATCTGGTTTGGTTCGTCGGCCGGGGTGGCGCTGACCAATCTTTACCCCGAAGCGCGCTCGGTCACCTTATGGGTGCGCCACGGCTGGTTTGTCATCGTCGCATATGTGCTGGCATTCTTTGCAATGCTTGCCGTTTGGCCATGGCAACCGGACAAGCAGCATAAGAGCGATTTCATCCAGACCACCGTGGCGCGGTAGCATCCATTTCGTGCTATCCTCGCCCCGATGACAACGTCTCGGCGCCGCTTCCTCCTCCTCAGCGCGCTGGCACTTTTGCTCTCCGCGATACCGGTTTTCTCTGCCGCCAAAAAATCCCAACAGTCGTCAGGCTTGGACAGTCCAGCCTTCCAGGCGTTGCCTCTCGAACGTTCACGCCAGAATCATTTACTCGTTAGGGCGCGGATCAATGGCAAACCGGCGCTTCTCGGAGTCGACTCCGGCGCACCGGTGAGCGCGATCTCGGCTGGTCGGCTCAAATATTTCGGAATCTCGAGCCCTGCCCCGGATTCGAAGCTCCCGGCCCGGCTTCGCATTAACGGTGGCTTCAATCGTGTCACCATCGCCCACCGCTTGCAGCTTGGTGCCCTCATTCTCATGGACGAGCCAATGGTCTCGCTCGACCTGGGCGCGCCCGTGCGGGTCACACGCGAATTTCACGAGCAGGAACTCGATGGGATTCTCGGCGCCGACATCCTCTTCCCGACCGAGGCGGTGCTCGATTGCGACGCTCAAACTTTGTTCATGAAGCTGGATCCTGACGTGCGCGGTAGCGTGCCCGGGATCAACCACCGCGGCTGGAAAGTCGTGCCGATCCGTGTCAGCAAAGGTTGGAATCTTTATGTCGATAGCGAACTGAATGGCAAACCGGCCCAGCTCATGATCGACACCGGCGCGTTCACGACTTTGATCCACCGGCCGTTCGTGCGCGAAATGCGGCTGCCACTGCGGGACACACCTTACACATCGGGCGCGATCAATCTGCGCGAGCGCGGCTTGCAACTGGCCACGATTCGGCGCTTCTCCGTCGGGAACTTCCACGTCCGGGGCAAGGAAGTGGGCGTGATGGACCTCGACGGTCTCATTCATGGCGAGCTCTTAAAAGGCAAGCCACCGGTCGCGGGATTGTTAGGCTCGGAGTTTCTTCGCCGCAATCATGGCATTATCGATTTCGGCACCCGCACGCTCTATTTGAAGCT
>JAICXG010000018.1 GCA_025980625.1 Chthoniobacterales bacterium | reverse complement strand
GGGGTGGGCGTTGGCGTCCCGGTGGTTAGCGGGAAGCTGGCGATTCGCGTGCGCCAGTTATACGAGGTGTTGGTCGTATAGTACTCGTTCGTGTACCAGAATGTAGTGTCGTCTACCGGATCAATCGTAAGCGCGCTGTAGTCGCCCCAGCGATTGCCGCTGCCAGTCTGGCTGCCGTTCCCGGCAGTGATCGTTCCTTCGCCCAGGGTCATGCTATTGAGCGGGTCGGTCGCGAGTCGGCCAGTGTAACGTATTTGCGGGTGAATCGAAGAGCTCGAAGCGCTGTAAGCCAGGGCGATATTTCCCTGTCGATCCATCGCGATGCTTCCCATCCAACGCCATGTGGTATCAGGCTGATAAGTGCTCTCCTGATAAACTGTGACCGGTCCGGAGGTCACATTGCGCAGCTCAAACCACCTGATACCCGCAACATTATTGGCCTTAACCGTAAAGTTGCCAACGACCGACTCATGATCGCCGAAGTTTCGATAGGGAAGCCGGAACATCAGGCGATCTCCAATCCCGTCGAGATAATTTGAAGAAGTAACTCCCGATTGAGGAACACAGGCGCGCGTCGTCGGACAAAGGGAAGTAAAACCAGCGGCTGTCGGCGTAGCGAAAGTCGTCCAGGTTGAGTTACTCGGAGTGGTGAAATCCACGTGCAAGTGATAGACATTGTACTTACCGCTGCCCGGATAGCTGACAAAAGTCTCGGGTGCACCCGCGGGTGGGAGCGTTGAGCCATCGACGTCGGCCGGTAAAAACGGGCTGGCCGTTGCGCCGAGTGGCCCGACAGGGCTGACAAAGGTAGCGGGCTGACCTGAGAGCATCTTCGTCCGGTCAAAGGCGAAAGGCTGCGGGCCGAGGAAACTCGTGCCGCTGGAGTTAAAGACGTTCATGCTCATGTAATAAGCATCCGGCCAGACCGCCAGATGCGGATAGTCAAAGAAGTTGGACCCTAGGTGAAACGCGTAGCGATAATAGCTCCCAGTCGCGTCGCTCGTGGTCGAGATCGCGATGCACTCGTCCGTCGGCACGCTGCTGCCTGCAAACTGAGTGATTACCCAGCGGCTGGCTAATTGATCGTAAAGCACGACTGGATCGCCGTCGCCGCTTGTCTGGCAAACGCCGCCAAAGCCGCTCCATATGGAAGTAATGCTGAGAGGTCCCAGAACGGAGGCTCCGGTGCTCTTATTGAAAATCTGGTAACCCTCATTGACCATCTGCACGTACTGGCTCGCACCGACCTCGCCATTCGGGTCGGGCGGCGCACAGTTACAACCTACCCCGGGATAAGGTATGCCATCAAAGTTCAACACTGTTGCGGGAATGTTGGGCGCCAGTTGGTGCAGCAAAGATCCCTGGATAACCAGGTCAGGCTGGTCCTGGTGGAAATTCGGCAGCTTCGGATTTTCTGGGCCTTCGCGTTCCTGCCTTACGTCAAACGGCAGATTAACCAAATCACGCAAGGGCGGTGAGACATCGTTATGGTAGGAAGCACCCACCCAGAACGAGGCTTTATTATCGACGGGGCTGTCGGCCTGAGTCGAGCTAGCGACCAGGTTAGTAACTCCCAGCAGCGCCAGGAGCAGACCTACACTGTATAAGAGATAAGCGATGATCTGCGGAAGAGTTCTGATGGAATCCGAAGCCAGAGCCTTTTTCATAATATTCCTCCAATGCCGTATGGCGCCTGGCGGAGGAGGCTAGAAGATGCAGGGAAAATTGCACATCTTGTTTGATGATGATTTCGTAATCTCTCGTCAGGATGCGGCGGCGAGCTCGTAGCACCCAGTTGTCGATTGGCTTTGGGCGCCGCCCTCGTTAAGATCGCACCGTGCCGACGGCGAAGGGGAAAGAAAAACAGCGATCGCGTGTTCCGGCTACGGTGGATCAACGCGGGCGAGTTGCTGAGGGACACTGGAGCGTGCCGGTCGCGCTCGCGATCGCCGCAGCTTTTATATTTTGGCTCACCACGAATCCACGGCATCAGCATTTTGACTACACTTACCGGATTGCGACGGCCATGCTGCATGGACACGTCGGATTCGTCTCCCAGCCGCCTATGTGGCTGAATGAAATGGTTCCGGAGAATGGCCACTTTTACTCGGTCTTTCCACTAGGAGCGGTCTTGTCGATGCTGCCGGTGGCAGTGCTTTCTGCACTCGGTCTGTTCCATGATTTTCCGGGCGGCGTCGTGGCCGCGATCCTGGCCGGACTGTGTGTTTATGCGTTCTACCAGCTGAGTGCGGTCGAACCAATCTCGACTCCGCGCCGCATCCTGCTCGCGTTGTTCCCGATCTTCGGCACTTGGTCGTGGTGTAATCTCGGCTTCGCGGGGGCATGGCAACTCGCGCTTGGTTTTGCGCTTCTTGGGGGAGCGGGCGCACTCTACTTTACACTCGTTAGGCCACGACCACTGCTGGCCGGGGCCTGTTTCGCTCTCGCGTTCGGGAATCGCAGCGAGATTCTGCTTACCGCTCCAATCCTGATGTTTTGGTGGTTCTTCAGGATCGCGCCGCAGCACTCAAAACAGATTACGGTGCGCGATCGCTGGCTCAGGCTCTCGTATTTCGTGGCAGTTCCCTTTGTCCTGGGCGTGGCGACGATGGCTTACAACTTCGTGCGGTTCGGTTCCGTCTTTGACTTCGGCTATGCGCGGATTCCTAACCTGACGGCGGAACCGTGGTACCGTCACGGGCTCTTCTCGGTCTACGCCATCCCCTGGAACGTCTACAAAATGCTTTTCGAGGGAATGGACGACATCTCGACTTTTCCATACCTCCAGCCGCACGCGTTCGGCTGCTCGATTTTCATCGCGAGCCCTTTTCTATTTTTGCTTTTTCGTGAAAACGGCCGCTGGCGCGGGGCGGCGTGGCTGGCGATCGGATTACTTACCCTGGCGCTCTGGTGCCACGGCAATCCGGGAGGCTGGCAGTTCTCCTATCGCTACGCGATGGTGTTATTGCCATGGATGTTCCTCCTGGTTGCCAGTAACGGGCCGCGCAAGTGGTCGAACTTAGAAGCGATCCTTCTGGTTGTTTCGGTCGCGATCAACGCCGTCGCGGTCTACGGCTTTCTCTGGACGGATAAGATTCACCCCTGAGGAGGCGAACGTTCCAAGGCGACACGCAGGAACGTAGCGAGAATCCGTGCCGTCGCGATAAAGGTGCCGCGGAAGGTGCCGGAGACTTTCGATTTGCCGCCTGCGCGCCGACGATGGTTCACCGGCACTTCGAGGATCCGCAAGCCGCTGCGTGCCGCACGCATCTGCATCTCCAAGTTCCAGCCATGAGTTTCTTCGCGCATGCCGAGCCGGTGCAGAAAATCGCGACGGATCGCGCGGAAGGGCGACATGTCGGTGTAAGCGACGCGGTAGAGCCAACGAAGGAGCAGGCCGGCAGCGCGGGCGGCAAAAATCTGCGTCGCGTTCATGCTCCCAGGTTCGCGCTCGCCACGCAGCCGGGAGCCGATGGCGAAGTCGGCTTCGTCATTTGCTATGGGCCTAACGAGCCGCTCCATCAATTCGGGGCAATCGCTGCCGTCGCCATCCAGAAACACGAGAATATCCGAACCTGGATCCGCTGCCGCAATTCCCGCGGCGCAAGCGCGACCGTAGCCGCGCGGGGCTGCGACTACGCGAGCCCCGGCGTTCTGCGCCCGCTCGAAAGTGTCGTCGGTGCTGCCGTTGTCAACCACGATCACCTCGTCAGGTAACCCTGTCTCCAGGCAAGCTTGGACCACGGCCCCGATTGTCTCTTCTTCGTCGAGTGCTGGAATGACAACTGAGACGTGCGGTTTCACGTCGGCGCGACGCGGTGGACGATGCCTTTGTGGCGCAGAATTTCCGCCGCTTCGCTGAAATAATCGCGCACATCTTTCTGTGCGCGAATCCAATCAAGGTAGCGGCCGATTCCATCGGCGAGCTCCACCTTCGGCTCGTAGCCGGCGGCGCGGACGCGGGTGATATCACTCGTGAGGTGACGCATCTCGCCGGGGCGAAATTCGCCGCGCGCTTCGGGAGGAATGCGGATACCCAGGGCATCGGAAATCTGCTCGGCTATCTCGCGGATCGAGACGCCGCGACCGCTCCCAATATTGACCGCAAATCCATCGAGCGCGTCGGTTTCGGCGGCGAGGAGGTTGGCGCGGGCGATATCTTCAACGAAGGAGAAGTCGCGCGTCTGTTCGCCGTCTTCATACAGAATCGGGGGGAGACGATTGAGCAGCCGCGTGCAAAAGATCGCGATGACACCGGTATATGGATTGAAGATCGATTGACGCGGACCATAAGTGCAAGAATAGCGCAACGCGACAGTCGGAATGCCAAGTTGTTTGCCCCAAAACAAGACCAGTTTTTCCTGATCGACTTTCGTTAGGCCATAGACCGTCTCGCCGCCGATCGGGGCTTCTTCCGGGGTGGGCACACTGCTTATGACGGCGCCGCAGATTGGACAATGCACGCTCCAATCGCCACGGCGCAGCTGCTCGAGAGGACGAACGGGAGGATAAACACGCCCGTGTTCGGGACAATGACCGGCTCCCTCGCTGTAAACCGCTTGAGAGGAAGCGACGATCACTTTTCGGAGCGGCAGCTTTGCCTCCCGAATGACCTCCAGCATCTGGGCCGTGCCTAACGAATTAACCTGCACGTATTTCGCGATCTCTGGCATGTAGCCGCCGTAGGCCGCCTGATGAAACACGACATCGATTCCTTCGAGAGCGGCGCGGATCGTGGCGCGGTCACCCAGGTCCGCCTCGACAAAATCGCAATCGGGTGCAATCCAAGCCGGGCGACCCCCGCGATGCGTCTGCGGTTCGAGGTTATCCAGGATGCGGACGGTCCAGCCTTCCCGTCGCAACAGATCTGCAACATGAGAGCCGATCAAACCGGCGCCGCCAGTTACAAGAGCGCGCTTCATTTATTTCGAATCGATCCATCTCTGCGCGGCCAGATGCGTTCGCGACCTTCACGGGCGATCAGATTGCAAAGAAATTCTCTCGTCGCAGGAGCGACAGCGGGTGACATCCGATTAGCAGGACCAAGCAGATCATCGCATAGCTGCCGAAGAGCTGCCGCGTCATCGACGTCATAATGAGTCGGAAGCAGATGCGCGGGTAGCTGAAGATCTCTTGCGCGCGCCAGCGTCTGCGAGAGAACGCGATCGGTGCTCCAGTCGATTGCGGCAAATAATTGCGGGTGCAGCTTACTCATACCAATAAGGTAATAGCCGCCATCCGCAGCGGGACCGAGAACGATTGCGTTGCCAGACTCAGCCAGAGCTGCGATAGCCTCGGCAAATACCACGGCGGGTACTGTCGGGCTATCGGAGTCAATCAAGCAAACCGATCCGAAGCCGACGGCGAGCAAATCTGCGACTGCACCGGCGAGACGCTCAGCGAAGGGCCCACTCCGTTGTGCAATCAAATTGAAACCGCCCGGCAGAATCGTGAGAAAGGTGCTCTCCGTACCGGCCGGCGTGAAGCAAGCAACCCCGCGTGCATTTGGATGGCAGTTGTCGATCGAAGCAGCCGTGTCACGAAGGAAGCATGTATTCAAGAGCGCCGCCTCGTCTGTGCTTAAGGGGGGGCAGAGGCGTGTTTTCACATGGCCAGCGCGTGGAGCTTTGGCCATGATGGCGAGCGCGCAAAGATGCACGGCTGAAGGATCGCCCACCTCTGTCGAGAGCAGATGGTGTTGAAGAGGTCGCGACGGATTCTTCACATTGAGATCTTTAATCTTCGTACCAAAGACTTAGTTCCTTCATCTTCAATTTCTGAATAACTGTACATTGTCGCGCTGTTTACCCAGCAACCGCCGGTTTTCAGAACTGTAGATAAGCGCAGTGTGGCGAGATCAAATCGTAGCAGAAGCAACTCGCAGGGTGCAGGTCTTCACACGTATTCGCAGTTGCTGGTTGGCTATTGCGCACTGGTTTGACAAAACGGTCTGTTTGCGCGCTTGGCTCAATGGAGCAAGTTTCCGCTGATGTCGAAAGTGAAACGCGCGCTCTACATTCAGGTTGGCGGAGTCGCTCTCGTGACAGCTTTGTTGTTAATGAGCAGGCAGTTTTTTCCGTTGGCCGATTGGATCGGGGACATGCAACAGCGGGTGATGCATCTCGGCGCCTGGAGCGCGCTATGGTATTTTCTTCTTTATGTCTGCTGCAACGTGCTCCTGCTGCCAGGAGGAGTACTGAGCGTGGGCGGTGGGTTTTTCTTCGGCCTGTGGTGGGGGTTTCTCATCGTGCTGCTCGCAAACGTGAGCGCCGCGGGAATTGCGTTCATCATCAGCCGTTGGCTCGGCCGGCGTTGGCTCGGGCGAAAGCTCTTGCGCAACCGCACATTAGATGCGCTTAAGCCGGCCGTAGAGCGCGAGGGGTGGAAGATTGTATTGCTCAGCCAATTGCATCCGCTTTTTCCAACCAGTCTGCTGAATTATCTTTATGGACTGACGACGATTCGCTTTCGAACTTGCATTCTGTGGGTGGCGGCTGGCCAGGCGCCGGGGCTTTTTCTTTACACATACGTCGGCACATTGGGCCAACTTGGTTTGAATCTGGCGATCGGAAAGAGCCATCCGAGGGTCGTTGAATACTGGACCTGGGGCGGAGGTCTCTTGCTGTCGGTTCTGATTCTAATTGCACTCGGGCGAATCTCGTTGCGACTCCTGAAAGAGGCCGAAAAGACGATACAGGCTTGTTGCGAGTTTCCACAGCGGCCATCCAGAGAAGAAGTTACGCATAATCCATTATGGCTGGCGAAATAGATTGGACTGCTCTAGAGCAGCGGGCTTGGGCCACCCGCGCGCGGGCTTACGCGCCCTTTTCGAACTTCGCCGTCGGGGCGGCAGTGCTCACCAAATCTGACGAGGTTTTTACCGGCGCGAATATAGAGAATGTCTCTTTTAGCTTAACTATTTGTGCAGAAAGAGCGGCGATCGTCGCAGCCGTGCAGAGCAGCGCTTCCCGGCTTGCAGCAAGGGTAATCGTGGCCGACATCCCAAGCCCGGTGGCCCCGTGTGGCGCTTGCAGGCAATTTGCGGTGGAGTTCTCGCCCGATCTTCCGGTCCGCAGTGTTACACTCAGCCGGGTGGGGCATTCTTGGAAGCTGTCCGGACTACTTCCCGAGCCTTTCACCGGGTTTTCCTAACAGTCCTCTCCGTGGAACACTTCTTCCTTAAAAAAAAATATGACGTTATCGTGGTCGGTGCCGGGCACGCCGGCATCGAAGCTGCCTTCGCAGCGTCGCGATTAGGAGCCGCAACGCTGCTGTTGACCCAGAACCTCGACACGATTGGCCAAATGTCGTGTAACCCTGCAATTGGGGGTTTAGCAAAGGGGCATATCGTGCGCGAGATCGACGCCCTTGGTGGCCTAATGGGAGTGAACGCCGACGCGACCGGAATTCAGTTCCGCATGCTTAACCGCGGCAAAGGGCCGAGCGTCAGGGCCCAACGCGTCCAATGCGACAAGAAGGCATACCAGTTCCGAACGAAAGCTCTCATCGAGCGGCAGCCGAATCTCGATCTCAAACAGGGTGGAGTCCTCAAGGTGCTCGTCGAGAATGAGAGCACCGTTGGGGTTGAATGCGATTTTGGTTTGTCTGTTAAATCGCCAACCGTGGTGATCACGGCAGGCACGTTCCTCGGCGGTCTGCTCCACGTCGGCGATCGGTCGCGGCCGGGAGGGAGGATGGCTGACAGCTCTTCGCCATTGAGCGATAACCTGCGTGCTCTTAGGTTTGAAAGTGGTCGGTTTAAGACTGGGACGCCGTGCCGGATTAATGCTCGTTCTGTAAATTTCGGCCGTTGTATTGAACAGCTTGGCGACGAGCCGCCGAGCCGTTTCAGCTATCTTCCGGTGGAGGAGGCTTTCGGCGACCGAGAATTGGGAACCCTGAATCGGGTGCAGAGTGGACATTTCCACGTGGAACAGCTCCCTTGCTGGATCACGGCAACGACGGAAAAAACCCACGAAATCATTCGCCGCAACTTGCATCGATCGCCGCTCTTCAGTGGTAGAATCGAGGGAACTGGCCCGAGATACTGCCCCTCGATCGAGGACAAGGTGGTAAAATTCCCGAATAAAGCCCAGCACCAACTCTTTCTCGAACCCGAAGGCCGCCAAACAGAAGAATTCTACATCAATGGGATCTCAACCAGCCTCCCCTATGAAGTGCAGATCGAGTTCGTCCGTTCGATTCCTGGCTTGGAAAATGCCGAAATCATGCGTCCCGGCTATGCTGTCGAGTACGATTATTTTCCACCGACTCAGCTAGAGCATACTTTGGAGTCAAAAAAGATAGCCGGGCTCTATTTTGCCGGACAGATCAACGGCACATCCGGCTATGAAGAAGCCGCCGCTCAAGGATTAATCGCAGGTGCCAACGCGGCATTGAAGCTGCGCAGCGGTCCCCCCTTTATACTCGACCGACGCGAAGCATACATCGGAGTGCTGATCGATGATCTTGTCACGCAGGGCACGCAAGAGCCGTATCGAATGTTCACCAGCCGGGCCGAGCATCGCCTGCTCTTACGACAGGACAACGCCGACCAACGCCTCACCCCCAACGCGCGGAAGATCGGATTGGTCGGAGAGCGACGGGCGCAGCTTTTAGAAGAAAAACTCGAGCGCCTGCGGCTGGCCCGCGCACTTTCATGCTCGATACGGATCCAAGGCGATCTTCTGTGGCATATCATGAAGCGGCCGGGGTTCCGAACCAACATGTTGCCGCAGGAGGCTTTGGACGGGCTTGGCTTGGAGACTTGGGAGTTGGTGGAGACGGAGGCGAAGTACGAGGGGTACATCCGTCGCCATGACGATCAATTGCAGGCCGTGTACGCCGCCGGGGCACTTCGTATTCCAACTGAAATTAATTACGTTGCAGTTCCGGGGCTTCGAACCGAAGCGCGGCAAAAGCTCACAAAAATCCGCCCGAGCAGTCTCCACCAAGCTGCTCGCATCAGTGGCGTTACACCAAGCGATGTCGGGATACTCATGGTGTGGCTACGGCGTAAACACTCGACTCGGGCCTTGAAAGACCCCTGAGCAGTGTATTACCTATCACTGAGCCTCATCATCGCCGCCGCGGCGGGCTATCTGCTTGGGTCGTGTCCCAACGGGCTGTTAATCTGTAACGCGCTCGGCATCAACATCCGCGGACAAGGGAGTGGCAACATAGGGGCGACGAATGTTCTACGCGTTGTGGGTAAAAAGTGGGGATACACAGTTTTTGCACTCGACGCGTTAAAGGGGTTTTTAGCCGTTTTGATTGCCCTTATCGCCTCGCGATGGATCGCTCCAGAAGCGCGACGCCCCGAGCTGGTCGGCATCGTCGCCGGCATCGCGTGTGTCCTTGGGCACACCTTTCCGGTTTGGCTGCGCTTTCATGGAGGAAAAGGCGTCGCGACCTCGGCCGGAGTCTTACTCGGTTTGATGCCGATCGCCGTTCTTTCTGTCTTTGTCGTTTGGTTGCTGCTCTTTCAATTGAGCCGCTATGTGTCAGTTGGTTCCATTGGGGCTGCCATTGCCCTCCCAATTTTTGTCGCCATCTATTTGCACCTGAGGGTCTTGAAAGGACCAGCGCTGCTCCCGTTCTCGATCCTCATTGCTGCAGTTGTTGTCTGGAGGCATCGTTCCAACCTGCGGCGTCTTTACCAAGGCGAAGAAGAACGCTTCCGCGACAAGTTATCGTGAAACGAACCGCGATTCTCGGGACTGGAGGATGGGGCACGGCACTGGCTGGCCTCTGGGCTGCCTCGGATGCCGAGATCACGCTCTGGGGTCATACCCCGACGCGGGTCGAACAGATCGCGCGCACTCGCGAAAATCCCGATTATCTGCCCGGTACCGCGCTTCCCCCGAATGTGCGTCTCACGAGCAGCCTATCCGACTGCATTTCGGCGGACCTGATCGTTTTCGTTACTCCTTCAGTTGCTTTGCGCGAAGTTGCCGCGCGCCTGCGCGAGGAGGGCAGCAATCGATCCGCTGTGTTGATGAGTTGCACGAAAGGCATAGAACACGGCACGGGCATGCGCATGAGTGAGATACTGCATGAGCATTTTCCGGGGAATCCAGTCGCCGTTCTGTCGGGGCCCAATCTCGCGGTGGAAGTGGCTCGCGGTTTGCCCAGCGCGACGGTGCTCGGCTGTCGCGATCACGCCGTCGCGGAAGAGTTACAGAGTATGCTGGGAAGTCCCCGCTTTCGGGTGTACACGAGTGACGAGGTCGTAGGGATCGAATTGGGTGGCGCGCTGAAAAACATCTTTGCCATTCCGTCCGGAGTCAGCGACGGCTTCGGTTTCGGCGACAACTCCAAGGCTGCACTCGTGACCCGCTCGCTCGCTGAACTGGTGCGACTTGGTGTGGCGATGGGAGGCGATGCACGCACCTTCCAGGGATTGAGCGGGGTCGGTGACTTGATCGCGACCTGCTTTAGCCGGCACAGTCGCAACCGGCGCCTTGGCGAGCAGCTTGGCCAGGGAAAAACCCTCGCCGACATCACGCGGGGCATGAAGACGGTCGCGGAAGGAATCCCCACTTCACGCAGCGCCTTCGAATGCGCGCGGAGAGTTGGCTTTGAAACGCCCATCATCGACCAGGTTTACGCCGTCATTCACGAAGGCAAGTCACCCCTGCAGGCGATGCAGGAATTGTTAGGCCGCGATCAAAAATCGGAACGCGCCTGAGCCGTCTCGCCGGTGCACTTTTGAGCGAGCTCGCCGATGGCCGCGGGAAAGAGCTCGCGTTCTGCCACCTGGATGCGCATGTGCAATCCGTCCGGAGTGTCGTTAGGCAAAATTGCAACCTCCCGCTGGGCGATAATTTCGCCGCTATCCACCCCCGCATCGACGTAATGAACGGTGCAACCGGTGACGCGCTCCCCAGCGGCCAGGGCCTGTGTCCAGGCTTCACGTCCAGGAAACTTCGGCAGGAGCGACGGGTGCACGTTGATGATGCGATGCGGGAACGCCTCCAGCATCGGCGCCTTTAGCACGCGCATGAACCCGGCCAGGACGACCAGCTCCACCCCCGCATCCCGCAGTAGCCTAACGAGCTGGGATTCCGTTTCCGGTTCGAGCTTGGTCCGAAATTTTCCAGGCGAAAGAAAAACCGCCGGAACACCAAACTCTCGTGCGATTGCGAGAATCCCGGCCTCCGCCACGTCGGAGACGACGATCCGGCAATCAGTCTGCAGCTCTCCCGCGCGGATCTTCTCGAGAATGGCCCGGCAGTTGGAGCCTTTGCCCGAGCCGAGGATGCCGAGCGCAAGTCGTCGCATGCCTTCTATTGCCGGATCTTTTCGATCAGACCAGACGTCGATTTCCCAGGCACCAAGGGCAGCGTCCTGATTTCCGCGCCGGCAGTTTGTAGCGCAGCCACCTCTTCAACATTGAGGCTTTTCAGGGAATAATCGCCGCCCTTCACGTAAATCGCCGGCCTTATTGCCTCGATCACCCGCGTCGCGCGGACCTCGGGAAAAATCGTGACAAGGTCAACGCAGGCCAAGGCCGCCATTACTTCCGCTCGATCGTGGGCGTTGTTGAACGGCCGGCCGCCGCCTTTGAGCGCTCGAACCGACTCGTCGCCATTCACCGCCACGATGAGAATGTCGCCAAGCTGAGCCGCCTCTTCCAGGTAACGCACATGCCCGATGTGGAGCAGGTCGAAGCAGCCGTTGGTCAGCACGATCCGCTTCTTGGTCCGAAGTTCCGATGCTCGTTTCGCAACATCGGCCAGCGTGAGAATCTTCAGATGCTGCATTCGGCATCATTTTTCCCGAACCCGTTCATCTGGTCAATCAGAGGTGTTTCACTGGCTGATGAAGATGGGATGCGCTCGGGAAGTCGCCGTGGAACGTTTCAACCGTGAAGACGAGAGGGAAAAGGCGATTGTTTCATGAAAAAGCCTGAAGACCGCGGGCCCACGCCATCGGAAAAAGCAAAAAGGGCACTCGGCGAAAAACTGAACCGTCCTCCGAAACCGCCGCCTACTCCCAACGATTTGCCGCCGCCGCGTCATGCGCCGCGGAGCCGTCCGATCGAGGGGAATTAACCCGATGAACCACAATCCAGTTGCCGCTCTCGAACCGATGGCGCGTGTCATTGCGCAACAACTGGCGCGTCGTCCGGAGCATTTTGTCACCCATCCCTCCGAACTGAAACTCTTTCAGGCCGTGAGCGACGGCCAGTTGCACCGGTTTGCGCACGACCACGGCTGGCGTGTCGTTAGGCGAGTGGGCGGCCGACAGATCGAGTTCTACAACGACCCCACGATGCGCTGGCAGGCGGCCTGGGCCGGGAAATTCCCGCCCGGCACCGAGGCGCCGCTTCGTTAGTCGTTAGGCTGAGAAAAGAACGCGGTCAGCGGGCTTGTTGCCGCCGCGATTGTGCGTTTCTCCGCCAGTCCGATCTCGAACGCTTCGCGCCCCGACTCCACCGCTTTGCGGAAGGCATGCGCCATCCGCACCGGGTCGGAAGCGATCGCGATCGCGGTGTTGACGAGCACCGCATCGGCTCCCATCTCGAGCGCTTCGGCCGCCTGGCTGGGCGCGCCGAGACCGGCGTCCACCACCACCGGGACGGTCGCCTGTTCGATAATAATCTCGATCTGGGCCCGGGTTTCGATGCCGCGGTTGCTTCCGATGGGCGAACCAAGCGGCATTACGGTCGCGGTGCCTGCCTCCTGCAAGCGTTTCGCCAGCACCGGGTCGGCATTGATGTAGGGGAGCACTGTGAAACCTTCCCTAACGAGTGTTTCCGCGGCCGCAAGCGTCTCGACCGGGTCGGGCAGGAGGTAACGCGGATCGGGATGTATTTCCAATTTCACCCACGCCGGGAGACCGGCCGCGACCGCGAGGCGGGCGAGCCGGACCGCTTCCCCGGCAGTGCGTGCGCCGCTCGTGTTCGGCAGAAGCAGGTAGCGCTTGCGATCGATAAAATCGAGAATGTTGGCGAATGGGTCGCCGCCCCCGGAAAGATCCGCCCGCCGCAATGCCACCGTCACCAATTCGGTGCCGCTGGCCGCGAGCGTGTCGCGCATCAGTTCGTTCGACGCGAATTTCCCGGTGCCGACTAGGAGCCGGGAACCAAATTCGCGGTCGGCGATCTTGAGCTTGCTCGGCTTGTCGGACATCGCCTTAATCTACAATAGACCACGAAGCTGTCATGCCGAGCGGAGCGCAGCGAAGCCCAGGGATCGCGGCGCGCCGCGAGAAGCTTTCATCGAAACGTGAGTTGTACTTTGATTGCACTTGCTTATCCTGCGCAGTGACAATGTTCGACCTGCGCCTCGCAGATTGCGTTACGGGAATGGCCGGACTCGAAACCGGGTCGATCGATCTCGTCGTTACCTCACCACCTTATAACCTCGGGGTCCGCTACGGGAAATTTTCCGACAACGCCAACCGCGCTGCCTACCTCGACTGGTGTGAGGACTGGGCGAAACAAATTCGTCGGCTGCTTCCGCCTAACGGATCGTTTTTTCTCAACCTCGGCGCGGCGCCTTCCAATCCGATGCTGCCTCACGAATTGATCCTGCGTCTGCGCCGGTCTTTTGTTCTCCAGAATACAATCCACTGGATCAAATCGATCACCTTGCCTAACGAGAACGGCGAAGAGATTTCCCGTGGCCATTTCAAACCGATCCAATCTCCGCGTTTCCTGAACGATTGCCACGAATACGTCTTCCACCTCACGCCTGAGGGAAAGACCCCGCTCGATCGGCTCGCCCTTGGCGTGCCCTATCAGGACAAGAGCAACATTGCCCGCTGGGGCCACAGCGGCGGGCGCGACGTGCGCTGTCGCGGCAACGTCTGGTTCATTCCCTACCAGACCATCCAGCGCCGCGCGCGCGAGCGGCCCCACCCCGCGACCTTTCCGGTGCAACTGGCGGTCAATTGCATTCGGCTTCATGGCCTAACGAGATTGAACAGAATGCTCGATCCATTTCTCGGCATCGGGAATTCGGCGGTGGCCGCGCAAGAATGTGGCCTAACGAATTTCATCGGTTTCGAGATCGACCGGGACTATCTGCGCGAAGCGCGTATGCGGCTCGTTAGGCAGACGCCGGCCCGGAAAACTTCTCGAGCGCTTTGACCAGATTCGCCGGCAGCGGACGGACTCGCTCAAAGACGCGATTGGCGAGCGGCTTCGCTACCGGATAACCGGCAAAAATCATTTCCACTCGCGCGTCGAGGTTGTCGATGTAGTGGAGCACGATCGCTTCCGGTGTTTTCGGATAGACCGGCGAACCAAGCTGCATCTCGCCATGATGTGCCGCGATCAGATGCAAGAGATGGATTCGCACGTCGTCGCTGGCGGGATGGAGATCCGACCAGGAACGCGCCCGCTCCTCCGCCAGAATTTTTCGCCAGAGCGAATTAACCAATTCCATGCCGATGCCGATGTGGCCGACCATTTCGCCCAATTCGTCATACGGCATGCTGAAGCCGCTCTCCGGCAAATAATTTTCCCAGAGTTTGCCGGCATCGTGAAAAAGAATCCCGGCGATGAGCAGGTCGAGATTGAGATTCGGATAAAGCGGCGCGAGCGCACTCGCAACCCGCATCATCTGCGCCGTGTGCTCGACCAAACCGCCCCGTCGCGCGTGGTGATAGGTGCGGGCGCCGGCGGTGTTGCGGAAACGCGCGCCGTGTTGCGCGACGAACTCCGCACAGAGAGCCTGGAGCCGCGGATCGCGAATCGCCGCTGTCGCCACGACAATCGAATCCCAGTCTGCCGTTTGCCGGGCGCGCAGTTCGGGCGGGCCTTGCAGGAGTTGCGCTTGCTCGTCGGCAGTGAGGCGGCGCGTCGTCCAGCGCCGCACGTCTAATCCATATTGTTGATGCTGGTAAAATTCGCCTATGATCTCGACAAAGTCACCGCTCTCCATCGAGTCGCAGGCCTTGTAATTCGGATGGTCGCTCCAGACGCGCAGAGTCATGCGATCGCCCGCGTCCGCCAAGGTTAGCTCGCAATACGGTTTTTGTTCCCGGGTCAGTTTCGAGGCGACCGTTTCGAGCTGCACGTGGACTCGCGCTTCGCTTGGCCCGCGTGATACGGCTTCGCGGATTTTCTGCAGGGTCAACAATTCAAGCACGGAATGAACCTGACACAGTTCGGCGGGAAATGGGAGCCAGCCTTGCTTCCGGGTGGTCGTTTTCCGTACAACGTGGCGGCGAGATGGATCCTGATCGCGAACCGAGGAGATGAACATGAATCGCGCAACAACGCCGAAGATCCGGCTGAGTGGCCGGCACGGCTCCTGGGAAATTGCCGCGATTCTCGCGCTGCTCGTAATTTTGTTTACGCCTTCCGCCTGGCTGCTCGCAAATATTCCGCCGCTCTGGAAGGATGTCGACGCTTACGTCCAGGTCACCTATCCTCCGAGCGCACAAACGATTCTCGTTCATGGGCCGGCTTATTGTTTCCCGGCGCGCGTTCCGCTCTACATCGGCTACGCCTATGATTGCTTGCGCGCCGGGAGATCGATGCCGTCGTTCGCGTTCTTCGCGCAACCGACGCTAAGCGACTCCGGCGTTTTCCTTCTCCTCTTGATCCAGCATCTCGCTCTCTGCGCCGCGGTGTTTCTGCTTATCATGTCCGTCACACCGTTTTTTTTCGCGCGAGTGCTCTTCGCAATGGTGTGGGCATCAATTCCAATGTTCTATCTCTGGGCGCATTGTGTCGGAACCGAATCGCTCAGTCTGGTTCTCCTCCTGCTTCTGGCGACAGTTGGCGTGCGTATCGCGAAAGCACCGCGCCGCGTGCCGATTCGGAGATGGGTCCTCTTCGGAATTCTTTTCACTCTGAGCATGTTCACTCGCCACATTAACGCCGTGCTCGGCGCGCTCTTGCCGCTCACCTTCGGCTTCGCCGCCCTGACTCGATTTCTTCTCGCGCGGCGCGACAACGTGCGGGAAAGAAGCCGTCGCACACACGTGCGTGGACTGCGCGACCTGCGGCATGCGCTCCTTGCGATCCTCGTTGGTCTCATCTGCGTCGCGGTCTCATCACTTACGGTGCGGGCGCTGAGTCGTGCGGCCTCGATTCCCTATCGCAGCACCGTCGGATTTACTTTCATGTTTCGGCTTGGTTTTTTCGGTTCTTTGACAACAGCGGAGCGGGATCAAGTCGTAAGCCGCGCGCTCGCGACCAATCCATCCGCAGAGATGCGCATCCTGCTCGATGTATTTCGCTCCGCACCCTCCGGCACGGCCAAGCTCGACATCGCGACACTGTTGTCCAGGGCGCGTGCGCTGCTTCCACAAGACGCGCGGCATGACGAGAACTTCGACCGGCTGCTCAATCAAACTGCGCGCGCGTTCTTGGTTGCGCCGAGCAGATCGTTCTTGCGCGCGGTCGTCGCGGATTTCGCGAAGTCGCAGGCGAGCACGGTTGCGAACGTGATCGCCGCCCCTTTTGGTCACACGATCTGGTTTTTCTCGCATCCTGAGTCAATGCCAGGTTGTGCGCGCTTGCTTACCTTCCGTGAGAAAAATGCTGCGGAGATTGCGGGCCTGCGCAAAGCACACTCCTACCTGAAAGGTTGGCAGAAGTTTTGTTATGGCGAACTGCTTCTCGTTTGGCTCGTGCTATTGCTTCTCCTGGCGATTTTCGGCCGCACTCGAAGGATCGCAATTTCGTGCTATGCCGTGGCGCTCACGCTCGTCGGCTTACTCATGGAGGCTGCCAATTGCCTGCTGAATGAATATCAAACGCGCTACACGCTGCCGATGTGGGAACTGCTCATGATCTCAGCGCTCATAATTGCCGGCGCTGCGACGAGATCTTTTCGGAAAATAATTCGTTCCCGTCGACGGTCTCCAAAAGCCGGGAGCCAGCGTCAGGCGTGTTCCTTGCCCATGCGCGTGAGCAGGTTCTCGACTTCTCGCGCGCCGAGCTCGGTCCTGGCGTAATCGAGCGGAACGGCGCCGTGCAATCCATGCTGCGGAGTCTTGAGCCACTCGCGCGCTTCGTTCAATCCGCCAAAAAGATAGATCGCGTGCCCGAGGAGGCGCGCGTAGCAGACAAGCTTGCCTGATTCGTCGGTCGTTAGGCGACCGCACGCCTTGCGTTCTTCCACCGTGCTCCGGGAAAGGCCAAGCCGCGCGCTCAATTCGTCAAGCGAAAGATCGAGCTGTTTGCGCAGGGCCTCGAATTCGCCAAAATCGAGCCCGCTTGCGGCCGGCGTTTTTGGTTTCAGCCGCATTTTTTTTGCAGCCGGTTTGGCGACCGCTTTTTTCGGCGCGCCTCGGTTGCTTTTCACGGCGCCACGGGCGGCCGGTTTCTTGCGCTGAGCAGGTTTGGCTTTCCGCGCGGTTTTCATTTGCGGTGCTCATAACAGATTGCGGCCCGCACTTACAAGCCTGTCGTTGGGCAGCGGACATCGGTGGCGAAACGGCTTGCAGCGATAACGCACCGCTTCATGCTGTTGCCATGAGTACGGAATACGCACACCCCGAAGCGTTGGTCGAGACTGAGTGGCTCGAGCAACATCTTAACGAGAAGGGCATTCGCATCATCGAGTCGAACGAAGACATCCTGCTGTACGACACCGGGCATATCCCCGGCGCAGTCCACATCGATTGGCGGGCCGATCTGCAGGACCCGCTAATTCGCGATTATATTTCGCCCGAAAAATTTGCCCGCCTCTGCGGCCGTCACGGGATCACGCCGGAGACGACCTGTATTTTCTATGGCGACAAAGCGAACTGGTGGGCTTGCTACGCGCTCTGGGCGTTTCGCCTTTTCGGTCACGAAAAGGTCAAGATTCTCAATGGCGGTCGCGAGAAGTGGAAAGCCGACGGCCGCAAAATGACGCGCGAGGTTCCAAATTATCCGCAGAGCAATTATCGGGTGCCGCCTCGCCGGTTGGACAAGGAGATTCGCGCTTTTGCCGATGAAGCGCTCGCCCAGAGTCAGGCGAAAAAGCCACTGATCGACGTGCGTTCGCCGGGTGAATACAAGGGCGAGATTACCCACATGGCGGAATACCCGCAGGAGGGCGTGCTGCGCGGCGGCCACATCCCTGGCGCGAAGAGTGTGCCTTGGAAAACCGCGACGAACGACGATAGCACCTTCAAGTCCGCGCCAGACCTGGCGAAAATTTATCTCGAGCAATGCGGACTCAAGCCTGGAACCGAGACGGTGGTGTATTGCCGGATCGGCGAACGCTCGAGTCACACCTGGTTTGTCCTCACCTATCTGCTCGGGCTCGAGAGTGTCCGAAACTACGACGGTTCCTGGACCGAGTGGGGCAATAAGGTCGGCGCGCCGATCGAGCGCAGCGGCGGAAGTTAGGCTTCCAGCCTGATTTGGCCGACGGCGCTTCCCGCCCGTCGGCTCAGCGGCGCACAAACGGGCTGGCGGGAGGCCCGCCCGCCGAGTCAGTCAAGATGACTGACTTCCGAAGTTATGGAAACTTGGAGCCGCGATGCATCCGGTGAAGCTGCAAAGCATCATCGATCTCTTCGACCATCTGCCTGAGGTGGAGCGACGCGAAACCCTCGTCGCCTACTCCGACAGCGCTCCGAAACAGGCGCCGCGGCCTAACGAGAAGTTCGATCTCGAAGATATCCGCAAGGATGAGGAATGCGCAGACACGGTCGGCGTTTATCTCCAGGTCGATGAGGAGGGTAAAGCGCACTTCCGTATGACGCTCGGTCCGGAAGTGCAAACGCTTACTCGCGCGATGGCCGCCATCCTTTGCAAAGGACTCGATGGCGCGACCCCGCAGGAGATTCTCGATCTGCCGCAGGATTTCGTGACCCGCATCGTCGGCGCCGACCTGGTGCGGGTGCGCAGCCAGACGACCTACTACGTGCTCTCCAGGATCAAGGCGATCTGCAAGGTTTACCTCGATCGCCAGCGGGCGAAGCAGATCGCGTGAAGCGTTAAAGCGTTGAAACGTTGAAGAAAAGGTGTCGGTCACTTACCGCTTAAACGCTTCAACCCTTCAACGCTTCAACGTGCTCGCCGCCACGATTCATCCGTGACCTCGCCTCATTTTCGCATACGCTCCCCGCTGCGCATGCCGCGGAACGATCAGCTGCACAAAATTCTGCTTATTGGCTCCGGCCCGATCGTCATCGGGCAGGGCTGCGAGTTCGATTATTCCGGGGTGCAAGCCTGCAAGGCGCTGCGCGAGGAAGGCTACGAAGTCGTGCTCGTGAATTCCAACCCGGCCACGATCATGACCGATCCGGAGTTCGCCGATCACACCTACATCGAGCCGATCACGTCGGAAGTGATCGAGTCGATCCTGGAGCGAGAAAAGCCGGACGCCATCCTGCCCACGATGGGCGGCCAGACTGCGCTCAATGCCGCGATGGAACTGAACCGGAACGGCGCACTCGTTAGGCATAACGTCCGCCTGATCGGCGCGAACGCACAGGCGATCGCGAAAGGTGAAGATCGCCAGCTTTTCAAGGAAGCGATGCTGCGCATCGGGCTCGACGTTCCGCGCTCGGGGATTGCGCGCTCGTTCCAGGATGCGGAGCGAGTGGCGAATCAAATCGGCAGTTTCCCACTCATCATCCGGCCGGCTTTCACCCTCGGCGGCTCCGGCGGCGGCATCGCTTACAACCGTGAAGAACTCGCAATCATTGTCGAGCAGGGGCTCGATCGCTCGCCCGTGCACGAGGTCCTGATCGAGGAATCATTGTTAGGCTGGAAAGAATTTGAGATGGAGGTGATGCGCGACCGGATGGATAACTGCGTCGTCGTTTGCTCGATCGAGAACTTCGATCCGATGGGCGTCCACACCGGCGATTCCATCACCGTGGCGCCGACCCAAACCCTGACCGACCGCGAGTACCAGGCGATGCGCGACGCCTCCTTCGCGGTCATTCGCGAGATCGGGGTCGAGACCGGTGGCTCGAATATCCAGTTCGCCGTCAATCCCGAGAATGGCCGAATGGTTGTGATCGAGATGAATCCGCGCGTCTCGCGCTCGAGCGCGCTCGCGTCGAAAGCGACTGGATTTCCGATTGCAAAGATCGCAGCCAAGCTCGCAGTCGGTTACACGCTCGACGAGATCCCCAACGACATCACTCGCGAAACGCCCGCCTGTTTCGAGCCGACGATCGATTATTGCGTGGTCAAAGTCCCGCGATTCACCTTCGAAAAATTTCCCGAAGCCGACGCCACGTTAACGACCCGAATGAAAAGCGTCGGTGAAGCGATGGCGATCGGGCGCACCTTCAAGGAAGCGTTGCAAAAAGCGCTGCGCAGTTTGGAGATCAAGCGCTTCGGCTTGTGCGGCGACGGCCGCGAGGTGCGGGTCGATGAAGAAACATTGCGGCGCAAGCTGAGCGTGCCGAACGCCGAGCGCATCTTCTACCTCGCGCAGGCGTTCCAGGACGGGATGTCGATCGAAGAAGTTTACGGCCTAACGAAGATCGATCCGTGGTTCTTGGAGAACATTCGCCAGGTAGTGCAGGAGGCGGAAACACTCGCCGCAGGTCGGAAGTCAGGCTTCCAGCCTGACACGGCTGACGGCGCTTCCAGCCCGTCGGCTC
>JAICXG010000328.1 GCA_025980625.1 Chthoniobacterales bacterium | reverse complement strand
GGAGCTCGACAACCATGCCGACGCCCGAAACGTCACACGCAAGTTAGTCGAGCGTGGTTTCAGCGACGCGGAGATCGAAAAAATTTTGCGCGGCAACTGGTTGCGCGTGTTGCAACAGTTGTTGTAGCCGGCGGTCAGGCTGGGAGCCTGACTTCCATAACGCCGCATGTATAATCGGGCCGGCGTTGTGCAAAAGGAAACCATTCAGATCCAAAACTTCATCGCCGGTGAGTTCGTTAGGCCAATCGGCGGGAAATATCTCGACAACATCGAACCCGCGACCGGCAAGCCTTATTCGTTAGTCCCGGAGAGTGATGCGCGCGATGTCGAAGCCGCGGTCGCCGCAGCCGAAAATGCTTTCCCGGCCTGGTCGAAAACCCCGGCGGCGGAACGCTCGCGCCTTCTGCTTCGCATCGCCGACCTGATCGAGCGCGACTTGGAAAAATTCGCCCGCGCCGAGTCGATCGACACCGGCAAGCCGCTCTCGCTCGCGCGCAGTCTCGATATTCCGCGGGCTTCGAGCAATTTTCGGTTTTTCGCGACCGCGATCCTGCATACCGAAAACGAGGCGCACGTCACCGACGGCCTGGCTTTCAATTACACGCTGCGACAACCGCGCGGGATTGCCGGCCTCATCTCGCCCTGGAACCTGCCGCTCTATTTGTTGAGCTGGAAAATCGCGCCCGCCATCGCAGTCGGGAACACCGCCGTCGCAAAACCGAGCGAGTTGACGCCGATGACGGCGTTTCTTCTTTGCGAAATTTGTCGCGAAGCCGGTTTGCCTAACGGCGTCCTCAACATTGTTCACGGCACCGGGCCTAACGTCGGCGCCGTCATAACCGCGCATCCGAAAATCGCGACGATTTCGTTTACCGGCGGCACCGTCACGGGCCGGAAGGTGGCCGAGGCCGGAGCACCGCTCTTCAAGAAAATCTCGCTCGAATTGGGCGGAAAAAATCCAAACATCATCTTCGCTGATGCCGATCTGGAGGCTGCGCTCGCCGGGAGCGTGCGGTCGTCGTTTGCGAATCAGGGGCAGGTTTGTCTCTGCGGCTCGCGGGTTTTTGTCGAGCGGCCGAAGTATGACGAGTTCGTTAGGCGCTTTCGCGCAAAGGTTTCGCAACTGAAGCTCGGCGATCCGCTCGAACCCGACACCGACCAGGGCGCGATTGTTTCCCGGATGCAGCTCGAGAAGGTGAAATTTTATGTCGACCTTGCGCGGGAGGAGGGCGGCAAAATCGAGCTGGGCGGTGAATCACCTCCGCCGCCTAACGAACGCTGCGGCGAGGGCTATTTTTTCCCGCCGACCGTGATCACTGGCCTGCCCGTTTCCTGCCGGGTCAATCGCGAGGAAATCTTTGGCCCGGTCGTGACCATCACGCCTTTCGAGAGCGAGGAGGAAGTGATTGGTTACGCGAACGACGTCGATTACGGCCTTTCCTCCAGTCTCTGGACGCAAAACCTGAGCCGGGCCCATCGCGTCGCGGAGCAGATCCACGCCGGCACCGTCTGGATCAATTGCTGGCTGCTGCGCGACCTGCGTGTTCCCTTTGGCGGAATGAAACAAAGCGGCGTCGGCCGCGAAGGCGGCGAAGAAGCGCTCCGATTTTTCACCGAACCAAAAAACGTCTGCATTGCCCGATAACCATGTGCCGAAACATCAAAACCCTGCATAACTTCTCGCCACCTGCGACGGAGGAGGAGATCCGCGCTTCCGCGCTCCAGTTTGTGCGCAAACTGAGCGGGTTTTCCAAGCCGTCGAAACTGAACGAAGCGGCTTTCGATCATGCCGTCGACCACGTCGCGGCGGCTGCGCGCGAACTGCTGGACTCGTTAGTCACAAATGCCGCGCCGCGTGATCGCGAACTGGAGTCAGTGAAAGCTCGGGCGCGTTCCGCCCGTCGATTCGGCGCGCTCGCGCAAAGTCGAGTCACGGGATGAAAAACCATAACTCTGCCGCTGCTCGTGGACGCGGTCATCGCGTGCCTCAGGCGCGGGCCAAAGGAGGTAGTTACCTCGCTCAAGCTGCGGATATCGCCCTCAGTGTCGCGCTCGGGAGTGGCCGATTTACCTTCATACACGCCGATAAGGCAGTCCCGTGCCACGTTCGTTAGGCAGTCGCAACGCCTGGGAGCGCAGCGTGCTTAACGAGCAAAGGGACATCGCTATGGCCGGGAGCGCTGTCCCGGCCATCCACCGCACTCTCCTGAATGCGTTAATTCAATTTGCCTCAGGCGATGGAACTGAGAACCGGCTCACAAAGATAACCGTGCCCCAGGGCACGACTCCAGCCGCGGTTACGAGCTACATCTGGACCAAAGCGGGGAAGCTCGACACCATGACCGATCCCGGCGTGGGCAGCACCGGTCGCGTTTATAACTATGATTACGATACGCTCAATCGGCTGACGAAATTGACTTTCCCGGCTGACGGTGGCGGCGTAGTGCGAGCCGATGCGCGGACTTACGATGCCGCCGGCAACCTGAAAACGTTCACAAACCGTTCCTCGCAGGTGCAAACGTTTACCTACGATTCACGCAACCGAGAGACGAACGACAGTTGGAGCAACGGCAACCCGCTGGCCAGAACTTTCACCTATGACGATGCCTCGCGCGTCACTTCCTGCAACACCGGGATGACGAGCAGCGGCACGTTCATTAACTTTACCTACTACGACGATGGCTTGCTCCACACCCAGGAGGAATGGGGCGCAGGAAGTTACGGCGACAACATCCATCGTACTCTCACCTACGGTTATGACGCCGATGGCAATAAAGCGAGCCTCGCCTTG
>JAICXG010000256.1 GCA_025980625.1 Chthoniobacterales bacterium | reverse complement strand
TGAGCGCAGCTTTAATCTCCGCCGGTGTGCGCGGGACGAGGTTCATGTCAGCAATTTGGGCGGAGCTGCTGGAGAACCAGTTGCGGATGTTGTTCCGCATTTTCCAGAGACGCTTCCGCTGCGACAAATCCATCAGAACGCTGCTGAGCGCGTCGCAATCCTTCCTCCAGCGGGCCTCCAGTCGCCCGAAATTTTCCAGATAAGCGCCGTTGCGCGCGAGCAGATGACCGCGTTGGGCGTTCTCGAGTGCAGAGACATCATTCTCAACTGCGCTGGCGAGCCGTATCACTTCGATCGCGTGGGCGCGCATCCGTTCTCGGTTTTGATGTGTCAAAGTCGCGATCAAGCAGGTGATGGCGACGGCCGCGATGACAAGCACGCCGCTGCTTGATCCGGCGAGGAGTTTGAAATGAAAATGATTGGGGTTGAGCAGCCATTCTTTGAGACGGCTACACGAACCCGTTTCCCTATGCGAAATGCCCAGAGCGTCGGCGGCGGTCGGCGAAGGCATATTGGTCACCACACGAGCAAATCCTCTGCCAATCGGGCCGCCGGCATTTTCTTTTCAGCGCACAACTAACGATCGCTGGAGGTATTGCACCCGGAGCAGAGTCAGGCCCGCGGCGGGTGCGACGAGGCGTTTTGATGGTGCTTGTCCCTCTGCAAGTCGCTCCCGGATTTCCTTCCCGCTAATCTTGCCTGAGGCGCATTGCACGATCGCGCCGACCATCAGCCGCACCATCTTGTAGAGAAAGCCGTCGCCGGAAAACTCCACCGTTGTGATCTGCGATGTCGTTCTCACTCGCACCATCCGAATCGTGCGAATGCTCGACTCCACCGGCTTACCGCGATTGGCCGCGAAGCCGGCAAAATCGTGCTCGCCGGCAAATGTCTCGGCGCACTCACGCAGCTGTGCCTGATCGAGCGGCGCGCTCACGTGCCACGCGCGACCGATTTCAAAGGGCGGAAGTACCGGGCCGGTTGCGATGCGGTAGCGGTAAACTTTTCCGCAAGCACTAAAACGAGCGTGAAATGATTGCGGGACAAACCGGCAGCGCATGATCCGAATCGTCGGCGGCAGGGAAGCATTCAACGCCGCTCGCAAAGTGCCCGGCGCGAGTTGGGTGACGAGATCGGCATGCGCGCATTGCCCGAGTGCGTGCACTCCGGCATCGGTGCGCCCGGCTCCGTGAATTCGAATTTTTTTCCTGACGATTTTTACCAGCGCCGTTTCGATGTGGTCCTGGATGCCATTACCGCCTGGCTGACTTTGCCAGCCGGAAAAACCGCCGCCGTCGTAGGCGATGATGAATTGGAATCGGCGTGCCACCCCGATCCTGCGCCGCCGTTTCTCGTTAGGCAAACGATTTCGGCTCCGCGCCGCCCGGATTGAGCTGCAGACTGTCAAGGTAACTTTGAAGAAGAATCTGGGCCGCGACCTGGTCGATATAGTTGCGCGTCTCGCGGGTCGATTTCCCCGCCTCACGCAGCGAGCGCTGGGCGGCGACGGTCGAGAGTCGTTCGTCCCACGTGCAGACCTCACAACTCACTCGGGTCCGCAATTTCTCCGCAAAGCTCATCGCCTCCCTGGCCGATTCGCCGCTCGTGCCATTCATGTGGCGCGGTAAACCGACGACAATGCGCTCGACGTCCTTCTCCTGCGCGAGCGCGGCGATGCGCGCGACCGGATCGGGGCCTTTGCCCGCCGCGATCGTCTCCGCCGGATGCGCAAGCATTTGCAGCTCATCGGAAAGCGCTACGCCGATTCGGGCGCGACCGTAATCAATCCCCATGATGCGTTTCACGTCGTTAGGCGAATCGTTAGGCAAATCGTTACTGCAGTGCTGGCGGGAGTTTGTTTACCAGGTCCTTAACCTTTTCGGCATCGCGACGATTGCAAACCAGGAGCGTGTCGCCGTCGCGCACGACAATCAGATTGTGGACGCCGAGCAGCGCGACCTGCGTCGCGTTGTCAGTGAAAACGATGTTATCGCTCGCCTGGAGCGTCGTTAGGTTGCAATTCGCGGCGTTGGCATGTTCGTCCTTCCCGAGATAGGCCGCGACCGCCCGCCAACCGCCGACATCATCCCAGTCAAAACTCGCCTCCACCATCAGGACGCGATCGGCCTTCTCCATGATCGCGTAATCAAAGGAGATGATCGGCAGATCGCCGAAGCGATTTCGCAAGACCTTCTCCCACTGGCCTGGGGCGCGCATTTGCGAAATGAAATCGGCCAGTTCCGGCGCATGACGATTGAATTCGCTCAAGACCGTCGGCACCGACCAGACAAAAATCCCCGCGTTCCAGCGAAAGGTCCCTTGGCGAACAAATGTGTCGGCCAGCTCCGCGTTCGGTTTTTCGCGGAAGCGCCGGACGTGAAAGATGTCGTTAGGCCTGGAGCCGCCCGGCACTGCAACCGGCGCTCCCTGTTCGATGTAGCCGTAACCCGGACAGGGCCAGGTCGGCTTGATTCCGATCGTGACAAGCGCGCCCGTGACTTCGGCGGCGTGCGCGGCGGTTCGGATTGTTTGCTGGAAAGCGTCCCGATCTTTGATGACGTGATCGGCCGGCAGCACGAGCATCGTCGCCTGGTGATCGCGCGCCGCCAACCACGCGGTCGCGAGCGCGACCGCGGCCGCCGTGTCGCGCTTTGCCGGCTCGGCCACGATATTTTCCGGGGGAAGATCGGGCAACAATTCCCGCACCGATTTTTCCTGATCGACATTCGTCAGAACCAAAATCCGCTCTCGGGGGACGAGCTCGTCGAGTCGCGCGATCGTTTCCTCGAGCAAAGTTTTATCTGAAACCAAGCGCAGCAATTGCTTCGGCCGGGTGCGCCGGCTGAGCGGCCAAAAGCGCTCCCCACTTCCGCCGGCCAGAATCAGTGCGAAGAGCGAAGTCATTGGGAAATGTGCTAGTGCGAGGCGTGTGCGGAGATTTTCCCGTTTCTTTTTTTCGGCGCGGGAAGTATAAGGTTAGGCGATGTCAATTTCGTTATCCATTCCAAAAACGACTGAGGCTTTGCCCCTCGAGGGGCTCTGGGCACTCACTCGGACGGCCTTCGGTCTCGGCCTCGGAATGATCGTCGCGGAACGGCTCAATCGCCCAGCGCGCCAGGCAACCGCAATCGCGCTCGTGGCAGTCGGTGCGCTCGCGGTGATGCCTTTGGTCGTGAAAATGGCGATGGCGCGAATCAATCGGCCGGAATCCGATCGCGGCATGGCGCGTCGCTTGCGCTCGATCCGCGGAGACTCCGGTTACCGCTCGGAAGTCGACATCTACTGATCCGTGGGCGCTTCGCACCGCGGGGCAGACTTGATCGCGTCGCTCCAGCGACGTAAGTGCACGCGATGAGTTCACGCGCCGACACCGCTGCCCGAAACGCTCTCCTGCAAAGATGCGAAGCGATCCTCCAGGAAGAGGAAATTCTGCGCGAAGGCGGCGGGAAAGTCGGCCAGGATCGGCAGCGGAAGATGGGCCGGCTCCCGGCGCGTGAGCGGATCGCCTGCCTGCTCGATCGTGGCGGGAAGTTTTTCGAGATCGGCCTCTGGGCTGCCTACAAAATGTACGAACAATGGGGCAGCGTCCCAGCCGCCGGTGCGGTCGTCGGCATCGGCAACGTCTCGGGCCTTCCCTGCATGATCATCGCGAATGACGCGACCGTGAAAGCCGGCGCCTTTTTTCCCCAGACGGCGAAGAAGATCATCCGCGCTCAGCGGATCGCTTTCGAGAACTCGCTCCCGATTATTTACCTGGTCGATTCGTCGGGCGTGTTCCTCCCGATGCAGGACGAAATTTTTCCCGACGAAGACGATTTCGGCCGCATCTTTCGCAACAACTCCGTCATCTCGGCCGCAGGAATCCCGCAGTTCGCCGCGATCATGGGGAACTGCGTCGCGGGCGGCGCATATCTGCCGGTGCTTTGCGATAAAATCCTGATGACCGAGGGCAGCGGCCTCTATCTGGCCGGGCCGTCGTTAGTCAAAGCGGCCATCGGGCAGATCGTCGATACCGAGGCATTGGGCGGCGCGCACATGCATGCCGAGATCAGCGGCACAGTCGACTTTTACGAGAAGGACGATCTCGAATGTTTGCAACGG
>JAICXG010000042.1 GCA_025980625.1 Chthoniobacterales bacterium | reverse complement strand
TGAAACCCTGTCGCTGTAGAAAACTAAAAATGGGCCGCCAGTACGTCCGGCAGAGTATTTCCAGCGCTTCTTGTGCCGCGGGAGCCTCGCCTTGCGCCTCCAGCACTATGCTCCAGTGCGTGGTGACAAAAGCCGAGCCGCCGTTCTCGAGGGTGGCGGCGGCATTCACGTCCGAACAGTCTAGCAACGACGACCTCAGTGTCGCAAGGCTTATCCGGCCGGTTGAGGCTCGTATTCCGGTGCGCGCGCCCGCAAAAGCTTTGCGTCCCCTGGCTGCCTGCACTAGGAAAAGCTCCTCGTGAGTCAAGCGTCGCCTCTCCGCGTCCGAGCCCTCGCCAAGTTTTTCTTTGAAGGCGAGCGCAAGTTTTTCGTCAAGGGTGTGACCTACGGTCCATTCAAACCCGACGCGCACGGCGATTACCTCGGCACCCCGGAGCAGGTCCGGCGCGACCTCGCCCAGATGCGCGAACTCGGGATCAATCTCGTCCGGGTTTATCACTTGCCGCCGCGCTGGTTTCTCGATTGCGCTACGGAAGCCGGGGTGCGCGTCCTGATCACGCTTCCCTGGGCGAAGCACGTTGAATTTCTCGTTAGGCGAAAGACCCGCGGCGAGGTTGTGCGCTCGGTGCGGGAAGCTGTCGCGAGGCATGCCGGCCATCCCGCCATCTTCGGCTATCTCGTCGGCAATGAGATTCCGACCACGATGGTGCGCTGGTTAGGCGTTAGGCGCGTGACCGAGTTCATCGAAAACCTCATCCGCGTCGGGCGCGAAGCCGACCCGAACGTTCTCTTCTCCTACGCCAGTTATCCACCGACCGAATATCTTCTCCCGCAGAATGTCGATTTCTGCTGTTTCAACGTTTACCTGCACGACCAGCGCGATTTCGAAAAATACCTCCTCCGCCTGCAAAACCTGGCCGAGGAAAAACCGCTCATGCTGGGCGAATTCGGCATGGACACGATCCGCCACAGCGAAGAGGAACAGGCGCAGATGCTCGGCTGGCATGTCGACAGCGTGGTCCGCTGCGGTTTGGCGGGCACGATCTTCTTCGCCTGGACGGATGAATGGTACACCGGCGAGCAGGAGATCACGGATTGGGATTTCGGGATCGTTAGGCGCGATCGCTCCCCGAAAAAATCCTTTTTCGCCCTCCAGAAAAAACTCGGCCAGGACGACGCCTCGCTTCCGCACCGCGATCTGCCGCGGACGCCGTTCGTCTCCGTCATCGTCTGTTCCTACAACGGCGCCAAAACCCTCGCCGCCTGTCTCGACTCGTTAGGCAAAATCAACTACCCGGCCTATGAAGCGATCCTGGTCGACGATGGCTCGACTGATAACACGCCCGAGATCGCGGCGCGCTTCCCAAACGTGCGCTACATCCGGCAGGAGAACCAGGGCTTGAGCTATGCGCGCAATACCGGCGCCGCCGCCGCCAAAGGCGAGATGCTGGCCTATACCGACTCCGACTGCATGGCCGACGCCGACTGGCTCTATTATCTGGTCGGGACCTTGGTCAGCGGCGACTACGCCGGCGTCGGCGGCCCGAACATCTCGCCCCCGGCGGAAAACTGGGTGCAGGCCTGCGTCGCCGCTGCGCCCGGCGGGCCGAGCCACGTCCTTCTCACCGACACCGTCGCGGAACACATCCCGGGTTGTAACATGGCCTTTTATCGTTGGGCCTTCGACACCGTCGGCGGGTTCGATAGCGAGTACCGCAAAGCGGGCGACGACGTCGACTTTTGCTGGCGTTTGCAGCAGGCCGGCCACGTCATCGCATTTAGCCCGACCGCGATCGTCTGGCACCATCGCCGCTTTACACTTCGCGCTTTTCGCAAACAGCAGGCTGGTTACGGCGAAGCCGAATCGATGCTGCGATTCAAGCATCTGATCTTCTTCGGCCCGACCGGCACCGCGAAATGGCGCGGCCAAATCTACGGCTCGCCCCGCTTCAGTTGGTTCATCAATCGCCCGATCATCTACCACGGGATTTTCGGCGAAGGCTTTTTCCAATCGATCTACCCGACCCCGCAATCGGAGATCGCCAATTACCTGAGCAGCGTCGAATGGTTTGCCCTCACGATTTTCCTTTTCGGTCTCGGCATCTTTCTCCCGGTACTGCGGATCGTTCCTTACCTCATGCTCGGCGGCACGCTTTGCGTTGCTCTTTCCTACATGCTGCGGGCGCGGATCGAGCCAAGGTTCGACACGGTGGCGGCCCGCTTGCTCGTCATGTTCCTGGCCTTTGCCCAGCCACTCGTTAGGGGATGGAACCGTTATTTCACCTGGCTCGAGTTCAAGCGCACTCCGCGCGGCGTGCTGCGCACCCACGAACGCGCTCCGGCGCGAAAGCTCGGGAGCGGCAACCTCCGTCGCCGCAGTTACTGGAGCGAAACGGGAGTGGAAAGAAACGCGCTCCTCAAATCGATCTTTGACCTGCTCGAAGACGAAGGCTGGAGCTACTCCGCCGACACCGGTTGGAAAGAGTGGGACATCCAGATTTACGGCAACTTCTTCTGGAGCGTCATCCTGCAAACCGTGACCGAATACCACGGCGGCCCGAAATGCCTGACAAGAGTGCGGCTGCGCAATCGCTTCGTCACCACCACCATCATCATCAATCTCTTCTTTCTCGCCCTCATTATTTACCGGGGCCTGAGCGACGGCGGTCCCGACCTGATCCTCGTCATCCCCTACGCTCTCTTTCTGCTTTTTCTCATCACACGAGCACGGCGACTGAAACGGCGCGTCGCCGAGGTTGTGGACGCCGCCGCCTTTCGACTCGGACTCGAGCGAATCACCCGACGCCCGCATGCGGCTCGTTAGGCACAGCCGGCTCTGGCTCGCTCTCCTCGCGGAAATTCTCCTTCTTCTTTTCCTGCATCGCTTTGATGACTGGCGTTACGCCGAGATGCCGGTCAGGTTCGTCGAGACCGCCGTCTTTTGCGGGATCGCCTGGTTCGCGGCCACCTCTTATTTCGGGCAGTTCCCGGCCGGCAAATCGGCGACGGCGATTTTCTGGAGCGTCGCGATTCTTCTCCGGATCGCCGCGCTGCCGCTCGAACCGGGCGACGATTTCTGGCGCTACCAATGGGAAGGCAAAATCCAAAACGCTGGTTTCAATCCGTACGCGCTCGCGCCTAACGACGAGCGCCTCACCGCGATGCGGGCGGAATTTCCCGATTGGAGCCGGATCAACCACCGGGATTACAGCGCGATCTATCCGCCAGGGATCGAGCTGATCTTTCGCGCGCTCAGCCGATTCTCGGCCGGGCTGGTCATCTATAAATTGCTTTTCGCCCTCGCCGATCTCGGCGTGATCGCGCTTCTTTTGCGACTGATCGGCAACCGCGAGCGCTATCACGACGCCGCCTGGTACGCCTGGAATCCGCTTGTCGTTTACAGCTTTGCCGGCGCGGCGCATTTCGACAGCCTCATGATCCTGCCGATGGTCGCGGCGATTCTTTGTTTCGTCCGCAGCCGCGCCGCGACCGATCTGAATCTGCGGTGGCGCCAGGCAATCGCGGGCGCCGTTGCGTTGGGCGCGGCGATTTCGATCAAGCTGGTGCCGATCCTTCTCTTGCCGGCCTGCGTTTTCGCGCTCGGCACGTGCGCGTGGGCGCTTGCCCTCAGCCTCGCAATTCCCGTGCTTCTCAGCCTTCCGTTCGCGATGCCGCGGGTGCCAATTTGGGAGTCGTTAGGTCAATTTGTTTACGTCGCGCGGGTGAACGACGCGTTTTGGTGGATCGTGGAGGAAACCTTCTGGCCCAATCCGCACCAGAAGAACTACAGCTACAACATCATTATTATCGCCGCGGTCGTGCTGGTGGCTTTCGTCTTCCTCCGCAATTGGCGGCGCGGCCTCTTTTGGTCGTTAGGCACAGCCCTCGTGCTCAGCCCCGTTCTCCATCCCTGGTATGTGACCTGGATCCTGCCTCTCGCCGCCTGGCGGCGGGTCGCTGCCTGGCAGGTGTTGTCGGTCACGATCTTTGCCTACTACCTTTTTTGGGACGAACGGCTTTTCCTCTTACCGTGGCATTCCGAGCCATGGCTGCGTGGATTCATTTTCCTCCCGCCGCTGGTGGTTGCGGTGGTTTCGCTTTTCCGCTCATCGCGAACGCAGTCGAGGGATCCCGCGGAGTCATCTTGAAACTTCAGTCCCGCGATCCTTCGACTCCGCTGCGCTCCCGACATCCCATCATCGCTTGGAAGTCCTCGGGAATTGGCGCTTCGAAAAGCATTGGCTGGTGCGTGCGCGGATGCGAGAACCCAAGCTTCCACGCATGCAACATCTGCCGCGGCGCGTTCCCTTTTTTCCCATAAAGCGCGTCACCCACAACCGGATGCCCGAGATGATGCAGGTGCACCCGGATCTGATGCGTCCGGCCGCTGTGCAGAACGCATTCGAGCAGGCTCATTCCGCCTAACGATTTCAAAACTCGGTACTCCGTTTTCGCGGCGCGACCGTGGCGCGGATCGACCTGCATCTTCTTGCGCTGGACCGGGTGCCGGCTGATCCCGGCTTCGATGATTCCGCGCCGCCGCTTTGGTGTTCCAGAGACGAGCGCGAGATAAATCTTTGTCACTTCACGCGCGGCAAACTGGCGTGCGAGTTCGTGGTGCGCCGCATCGTTCTTCGCCACCACCAGGCAACCGCTCGTCTCCTTGTCGAGCCGATGCACAATCCCGGGCCGCTGTTTGCCGCCGATGCCGGAGAGATTGCGACAATGGTAAAGCAAGGCATTTACGAGCGTGTGTTCCTGGTTGCCCGCGCCCGGATGCACCACCAGTCCGGCCGGCTTGTTGAGCACGATCAGATCGTCATCTTCAAACAAGATCTCGAGCGGAATCTCCTCCGCTTTCGTCTCGATCTCCTGCGGCGGTGAAATCTTCAGCCTAACGATATCGCCGCGTCGCACCGTTGCACGGGCCCGCACGACTTTGCCCTGCAAGAGCACATCTCCGAGCCGGATGAGTGCCTGCAAACGGGAGCGGGAAAACTCCGGCAACACAGCCGCGAGGTAACGATCGAGACGCCAGCCGGCGTGGTCGTTAGGCACAGTCAATTCGATCATCGCGGCGCACCGAGCGGGATGCTATGATCGGCGCGATGGCTTCGAGCGGGAGCGGCGCACACGTGCAATCCTGCCCCGGTTGCGCAGCAGCGGTCGATACGACGGGTCTGCAGCCGTTCGCCAAAGTGGGGTGCCCCGCATGCGGATTTCAGTTCCAGGTCGCGCGCGTTTTTGGGAAATACGAAATCGTCGAGCCGCTCGGAATCGGTGGAATCGGTTCTGTGTTCAAGGCGCGCGATGCGCAGCTCAATCGTTTCGTCGCGCTCAAGTTGCTTCGCCCGGAGTTTGCCGGGGACGCGACGCTTACCGCCAGGTTGCAGGAGGAAGCGCGCGTCACAGCTTCGATCAAGCATCCCCATGTGGTCGAGGTTTTCGCGGTCGGTGAAGATCATGGGCAATTCTATGTCGCGATGGAGTTGGTCGATGGCGGGAGTCTCGACGATCGGCTGGAGACCGAAAAGCGGATTTCGGAACTGGATACGATCGAGCTCGGATTGCAGGTCGCGAGAGGATTGGAGGCGGCCCTCGAGGGCGGATTGATCCATCGCGACATTAAACCGGGTAACATTCTGTTCGCCGGCCGCCATCTCGCAAAGATGGTCGATTTCGGTCTCGCTCTGCTTGCCGCGCAACATGTCGAGACAACGGGCGAAATCTGGGGCACGCCCTATTACGTCGCGCCGGAACGGTTGATTGGCGCGAAGGAGGATTTCCGGAGCGATCTTTACAGTCTCGGGGCGACCTTGTTCCATGCAGTGGCAGGCCGGCCAACCTTTGAACAAGAAACGCTCTCGGCGGCGGAACTGAACGAGCTCAAGTCGAATCCGATCGGTTTGCGGGAAGCCGCGCCTAACGTTTCGGAAGCAACCGCGACGATCATCGACCAGATGTTGCGGCCGGAGCCAGCGGAGCGCCAAGTTTCCTATGGCGAGCTGATCGGACAATTGGAAGCGGCAGGTGCCGTCTGCCTGGCGCGCGAGGAAAAACCGCGCGGTCGCTGGCGTTGGCTGAGATGGCACCCGCGCCGTTAACGAGGCGAATCAAGGCCGCGCGCCGGAAGATCAGCACGCTGCCCTAACGACTCTGCAAAACCTGGAACAGAACTGAAAGCCCGACGCTTTTGCCTAATGGGAACGCCCTTGGATCGCTGGCTCATCTTCTGCTCCGAATGAAGCGAATGCGCATTCTCATCTCGCTGCTCATCGCGCTCTGCGCGGTCTCTGCCCTCGCCGCCCCGCGGCCGCTCACAAACAAAGAGATCGCCCTCATGTTGCGCTCCGGTTTTTCGAGCGAAACTGTACTCAGGGAAATCGCGGAGCGCCGCGTCCTCGAACCGCTCGATCTCGCGACGAGAAAGTCGTTAGCCGAGTTCGGCGCGAGCAATGAGCTGATCAGCGCACTCGAGAAGAATCTCTACGCCGCGAGCGCGGGCCAGGTTGCGCAGGCGAACGCGAATCCGCCCGCGCCGCCGACTGTGCCGGTTCCGAGCACGTCGCCGCCGCCGGTGAATGTGCCGCCGTTGGTTCAGGACAACGCCCTCCTGAGCAGCTTGCGCGGTAAGCTGGTGATCTGTCGCGACGGCACGATCACCGCGGCCGATGATTCCGCGCTCGAGAACAAGAAGCTAATCGCACTCTATTTTTCCGCCCATTGGTGTCCGCCGTGCCGCAAGTTCACGCCACAGTTAGTCGATTACTACAACCAGGTAGAGTCGCAGCATCCGGAGTTCGAAGTCGTTTTCGTGAGTTGCGATCGCTCCCGCTTTAATTGGGAAACCTACATGCGCGACAGCCGCATGCCCTGGCCGGCGGTGGACTACGATCGGCTCGGCGAGCTCGGCGACCTGCGACGCATTGGTGGCGACGGAATTCCCTCGTTAGTCCTACTCGATCCGGCCGGGCATGTGCTCTCGAGCAGCTTCGACGGCGAGAGATATCTCGGACCGCAAAAGGTGATCGCCGATCTGCAGCGGATTTTCGAAGCCGCTGCGCCGTCGCTCGCGGCGCAAATCCCCTAACGATGCGAGTCCGTCGTCTGGCCGTAGCCGGCGACAAAATCGCGCCGGAATCGATCAAAGGTTTTCGTTTCGATCGCGGCGCGGGCGCGCTTCATCAGCTCGAGATAGAAATGCAAATTGTGCAGCGTGATCAGGCGCAGGCCGAGAATCTCCTCCGCCTTCACGAGATGCCGGATGTAGCCGCGGATAAATTCGCGACAGGCCGGGCAGGCGCAGCCTTCTTCGATCGGTGATTTGTCGAGCGCGAACTCAGCATTCTTCAGGTTCAAGGTTCCGCTCGCCGTGAAAGCGGTGCCGTTGCGCGCCAGGCGCGTCGGCAGGACGCAGTCAAAGAGATCGATGCCGCGCGCGATCAACTCGAGCATTTGTGGCGGCGTCCCGAGGCCCATCGCATAACGCGGCTTGTCGTTAGGCAGAAATGGTTCGCTCTTTTCGACCGCCGCCATCATCTCCGGCTCCGGCTCACCGACGCTCACTCCACCGATGGCGTAGCCATCGAAACCGATCGCGACGATCGCCTCCGCCGCCTCGCGCCGCAGCTCGGGAAAGGTCGCGCCCTGCACGATGCCGAAGAGGAGTTGCGGGCAATTTTCGATTTTCGATTTTCGATTTTCGAATGCCACTTTGGAGCGCTCCGCCCAGCGGGTCGTGAGTTCCAAACTCCGCGCGGCGTATTCACGCTCGCAGGGCCAGGGCGGACATTCGTCGAGCACCATCGCGACGTCCCCGCCTAACGTTGCCTGGATTTCGATCGCGATCTCTGGCGAAATAAAGGTCGGGGTGCCGTCGAGGTGATTTTGGAAATGCGCGCCCTCCTCGGTGATCTTGCGGATCCTGGCGAGCGAGAAAATCTGGTAGCCGCCGGAGTCGGTCAGGATCGGTCCGTCCCAATTCATGAAGCGATGCAGCCCGCCGAAGTGCCGGACCGCGTCCAGTCCCGGCCTAACGAAAAGATGATAGGTGTTGCCGAGAATGATCTGCGCCCGGAGCTCGCGCAACTCGCGCGGACTGACCGCTTTCACTGTCCCCTGCGTCCCGACCGGCATAAAGGCCGGCGTCTCGATTACACCATGAGCAGTCGTCAGCCGGCCGCGCCGCGCTTTCGAATTGGAGTCGGTCGCGAGAAGCTCGAACATCGCCGCTATGTTCTCGCGCCCGGCGAGTTGCGCAAAACCTTCTTTGCACGCGCTTGCGGCGGAAAATATCCTTGCGACCCCCGGTTTTGTTTTTATATTGCGCGCTCTCCGTATCAGGTGCGTGAGACAGTGAGCACGGCTTGAACGGTTTTTTTGTCGCCCGAAGCGTCACAGTTTCGCGACCGGTTTGTACTGAAATGCCAACGATCAATCAGCTTATTCGCAAGGGACGAAAGAAGGTCTCGGTGAAATCCAAATCACCGGCCCTGAAGAATTGTCCGCAGCGGCGCGGGGTCTGCACGCAAGTGATGACGCGGACGCCGAAGAAGCCGAACTCTGCCCTGCGCAAGGTGGCAAAAGTGCGCCTCACGAATGGCCAGGAAGTGATCGCTTACATTCCCGGAGAAGGACACAACCTCCAGGAGCACTCGATCGTTCTCGTCCGCGGTGGCCGGGTGAAGGATTTGCCCGGCGTGCGCTACCATATCGTGCGCGGCACGCTCGACTCGTTAGGGGTGGATGGCCGCCGCCGCAGTCGTTCCAAGTACGGCGCGAAACGTCCGAAGGCCGGCGCCGAAGGCGAGAAGGGCGGCAAGAAAAAGTAATTTAAGCTTTCAGTTTTTTAGAAATGTCTCGTCGTCATAAAGTTTACAAGAAAGAGGAAAAGGTCGATCCGCGTTACGGCAGCGTCGCGGTCGCGCGCCTCATCTCGACGGTGATGAAGCGGGGCAAGAAATCGCTCGCTGAGCGGATCGTTTACACCGCGATCGAGAAATCGCGCGAAGGGTCCGACTCGGTCGATCCGCTCGAGGTGGTGAACAAGGCGCTCGAGAATGTGCGGCCGCGTCTGGAAGTGAAATCACGGCGCGTCGGCGGCGCGACCTATCAGGTGCCAATGGAAGTGACGGCTGCGCGTCAGGTCTCGCTCGCGATGCGCTGGATCGTGAGCTACGCCGACAATCGCCGTGGCATGCCGATGGCGGACGCGCTTGCCCATGAATTACGAGACGCCGCCAATGGCCAGGGCAACGCGATCAAGAAGCGCGACGACACCCACAAGATGGCGCAGGCGAACCGGGCCTTTGCGCATTTCCGCTGGTAAGGATTTTTCGATGGCTACTGCAACTTTAGATAAACCCGCGACCGCGAATCCAAATTCGCCAGACCGCAAGTTCCCGCTCGAGAGAACGCGGAACATCGGGATCGCTGCGCACATCGACGCCGGCAAGACCACCCTGACCGAGCGCATTCTTTTCTACACCGGCATGATCCACAAGATCGGGGAAGTGCACGAAGGCACGACCGTGACCGACTGGATGGAGCAGGAACGTGAGCGCGGCATCACCATTACCTCGGCGGCGACGACCTGTTCCTGGACGCAGCGGAAAGAGCAAGGTGTTTACAAGATCTTCGAAGGAATCAAGCAGCGCATCAACATTATCGACACACCCGGCCACGTGGATTTCACGGCCGAGGTCGAGCGCTCGCTCCGTGTGCTCGACGGCGCGATCGCAGTGTTCGATGCAGTCGCCGGCGTTCAGCCGCAATCGGAGACGGTTTGGCGGCAGGCGAACAAGTATCAGGTCCCGCGCATTGCTTTCATTAACAAGATGGACCGGGTGGGGGCCGATTTTGAAATGTCGATCAAGAGCATGCGCGACAAGCTTGCGGCCAATGCCTGGCCGATCCTAATGCCGTTAGGCAAAGAGGACCAGCTCAGGGGTCAGCTCGATGTCATCAACCGGAAGGCCGTTCTCTATTCCGATAGTGATCTGCTCGGCTCGACCTATGAAGTCACAGATGTGCCGGCCGAGTTGAAGGAGACAGTCGAGAAGGCTTATGCCGATCTCGTCGAACAAATTTCCAATCTCGACGATGAAGTCGCCGAGGCCGTGCTGGAAGAGCGGGAAGTTACTCCGGAGCTTTTGAAGGCTGGGATTCGCCGGCAGACAATCGCGAACAAGTTCGTCCCGGTCGTGGGCGGCAGCGCGTTCAAGAACAAGGGCGTGCAGTATCTCGTCGATGCGGTGGTCGATTATCTCCCCAGCCCGCTCGATATCCCGCCCGCCAGGGGCCAGGACCCGGATACCGGCGTGGCCATGGAGGCGCCGACTGATGACAGCGGCGACTTTTGTTCGTTAGCCTTCAAGCTTTGGAGCGATCCCTTTGTCGGTAAGTTGGTCTTCTTCCGGGTTTACAGCGGCACTCTTTCCAAAGGCGACACGGTTTACAATCCGCGGACCAACAAACGCGAGCGCATATCCCGTTTGATCCAGATCCAGGCTGATAAGCGCCAGGACATCGAGACCTGTTACTCCGGCGACATCGCCGCGATCGTCGGGATCAGGAACATTACGACGGGTGACACACTTTGTGACGAGGATCATCCGATCCTGCTCGAACCGCCCTCCTTCCCAGAGCCGGTTATCTCGATGGCGATCGAGCCGAAGACAAAACAGGACCAGGAAAAAATGGCGACCGCATTGCAGCGGCTGGCCGAGGAAGATCCGACCTTCCGCGTTTACACCCACGAAGATACGGGTCAGACGATTATCGCCGGGATGGGCGAGTTACACCTCGAAATCATCCGTGATCGCATGTTCCGCGAGTTTAAGGTGGACGCAAATGCCGGCAAACCACAGATCGCTTATCGCGAGACGATCACCGCGAATGCTGATGGTGAAGGTAAGTTGATCAAGCAGTCAGGCGGTCGTGGTCAGTACGGCCATGTTATCATCAAGGTTCACCCTAACGAGCGTGGAAAAGGCATCACCGTGGATAACAGGGTCGTCGGTGGAAATATTCCGAAGGATTACATCCCGGCGGTGAAGAAGGGTGTTGAAGAAGCCATGTTAAATGGCGTAGTCGGCGGCTATCAGGTAATTGATGCCCACGTCGATATCGTGGACGGCTCTTATCACGAAGTCGACTCCAGCGAAATGGCCTTCAAGCTGGCCGCCATTTTCGCGGTCAAGGACGCTTTTAAGAAAGCCAAGCCGATCCTACTCGAACCGATCATGAAGGTGGAGAACTCCACTCCGGAAGAGTTCCAGGGTGACATTATCGGCGACCTCAATCGTCGCCGCGCCAAGATTAACAGCATTGAGGCGCGTGGTAACCTGACGATTGTAAATGCGGAAGCGCCGCTCGCGGAAATGTTCGGCTACGCAACGGCTATTCGCTCGCTTTCCAGAGGCCGGTCGAGTTACTCGATGGAGCCATCGCATTTCGAACAGGTGCCGCCGAACCTGGTGAGCGCGATTCTCGATCAAAAGGAGACGAAGTAAGATGGCTGACGCGCAACGCATCCGGATTCGTCTCAAAGCTTTCGACCATCGCATGCTCGACCAGTCTGCGGTCGACATTGTCGAGACGGCGAAGCGGACCGGCGCCCGGGTTGCGGGACCGATCCCGCTCCCGACTTTGATTGAGAAATTCACGATCAATCGTTCCCCGCACGTCGACAAAAAATCGATGGACCAATTCGAAATCCGCACTCATAAGCGCCTGCTCGACATTATTGAGCCGACCGCGAAAACGGTGGACGAGTTGAAGAAGCTCAACCTGCCGGCGGGCGTGGACATCACGATTAAGATTTAACGCCTTTCGCTAACACCTTTTGCCAAGCCAAAGACATGAGCATCGGACTTTTAGGAAAGAAAATTGGCATGACCAGTGTCTACGACCCCAGGGGCAGGCTGCGTCCGGTGACTGTCATTGCCGCCGCGGATAACACTTTGCTTCGACGCCTGACCTCCGAGAACGACGGTTACTCGGCGGTTCAGGTGGGCTTCGATGCGCAAAAGGAGTCGCGCCTAACGAAAGCAGCTCTCGGTGGATTTGCGAAGGCGAAATCCGAGCCAAAGAAGTTCGTCCGGGAATTTCGCCTTAAGGAAGATATGCCGGAAGGTGAGATCAATCTGGCGGTGACACAGTTTCAGCCCGGTGAGTTTGTCGATGTGATCGGTCGTTCTAAAGGCAAAGGTTTTCAGGGCGTGATGAAGAAACATAACTTTGCCGGGCAAGGCGCCGCCCACGGCTCCAAGACGCATCGGCGCAACGGCGCGATCGGCAATCGCTCCACGCCGGGTCGGATTTGGAAAAACATGGGCATGCCGGGTCATCTGGGCGACGAACGTGTGACAGTGCAGAACCTGCAGGTGCTGCAAGTGCGCGAAGCCGAAAAGGTGATTCTGGTCAGCGGCGCGGTGCCGGGCGCGAACGGCAGTTATGTTATCGTCAGGCCGGCGATCAAGAATCCGGCGACGAAAATTGCCGAGCACCAGGCGCATCGGCAGCAGGACCAGGCCGAGGCCGCCAAAAAACCGGCGATAACTGTGCGATAAGGTATGGCGGCAAAAGTTTTAACCGCAGAGGCAGCGAAAAGCGCGAACATCGTGCTGATTGAGAACGGCCGTGGTACCCAAGCGATGCATGAGACGGTGGTCGCGATGCGCGCCGCCCGCCGCTCCGGTTCCGCCAATACCAAGACGAAGGCGCAAGTGAATCTTTCCGGCGCCAAACCGTGGCGTCAAAAGGGCACCGGCCGCGCGCGCGCCGGTTACAAGTCATCCCCGATCTGGCGTGGCGGCGGCGTCGTCTTTGGGCCGAAGCCACGCGATTACTCAAAGAAAGTTCCAAAGAACGTGCGGCGTCTGGCTTTTCAGAAGGCGCTGAGTGAGCGCATCCATGCCGGTGATGTTCTCACGGTCGGCGACTTGAGCATCAAAGAGCCGAAGACAAAGGCGTTCCTTACTCTTATCAAAGGTCAGACTGAGGCGAAGAAGGTGCTGATCGTTTCTGATTCATTCGACGGCAATATCTCTCGGGCGGCGCGCAACCTGAAGCCGGTGTTACTGGCGACGGCAAAGGACGTGAATACGGAGCAGTTACTCGCGTTTGAGAAAATTTTAGTGACAGACGCTGCGCTTGCTACACTGGCAGAGCGCACGGGTTCGTCCTTGCCTGGCTCTTCGCGTCCGCTTCCCCCGCAGGGCGAGGATAAGGTGAGACGATCGCGTAAGACTGGGCGCGCCGAAACGACCGAGAAAGCACACGAATGAACGATCACTTCGACATCATTCAGACCGCATCTCTGACCGAGAAAGCTTCTCTTCTGAGCGAGAAGCAGAACAAGTATGTCTTTCGGGTCAGCCCACGGGCGAACAAGATCCAGATCAAGCAGGCAATCGAACAGCTCTTCCAAAAGAAGGTTGTAGATGTGAACACCTGTAATTACGCGGGCAAGAAAAAGCGCGAACGCCGTCCTAACTTTGGCCGCAAGCCGCATTGGAAAAAGGCGATCGTAACCCTGGCTGAAGGGGAGAAGATTGATCTTGTTTAGTTATGGCACTCCGTAATTTCCGACCTTTAACTCCGAGCCTGCGCTTCAAATCACTCCCGGCCTTTGCCAAAGTGACAAAGAAGAAATCCGCGCCCGTCAAGGCCCTGACCGAACCGAAGAAGAAAACCGGTGGCCGGAATAACTATGGCCGTCTCACTTCGCGGCACATTGGGGGAGGTCACAAGCAGAAGTACCGCAGGATAGATTTCAAACGGCGCAAGCACGGCGTGACGGCTGATGTGATCGCGATCGAGTATGATCCGAATCGCACCGCGCGCATCGCGCTGCTCAAGTATGCCGATGGCGAGCAGAGTTACATTCTTGCTCCGGAAGGACTGGGCGTGGGCGCGAAAGTAACCGCAGGCGCAGAGGCCCCGCCTAACGTTGGCAATGCATTGCCGCTGAGCGCGATTCCGTTAGGCGCGAACATCCATAATATTGAATTGATGCCGGGCCGCGGCGGGCAAATTGCGCGCAGCGCCGGCCAGCAGGCGACCCTGAATAACCGCGAAGGTGGTTACGCGCTGGTGAAGATGCCTTCAGGCGAGATTCGCCGGATTCACGAAACCGCCTACGCGACGATTGGCCAGGTCGGCAACGTCGATCACATGAACGTCTCGAGTGGCAAAGCCGGCCGCACCCGCTGGCAGGGCCGCCGCCCGCATGTCCGCGGGATGGTGATGAACCCGATCGATCATCCAATGGGCGGCGGGCAGGGTAAGTCGAAGGGCGGCGGCGGGCGACATCATCCAGTGAGTCCATGGGGACAGTTAGCCAAAGGATTCAAGACCCGGACGAAGCACAAGGCGAGCGAGCGCTTTATCCTCGAACGCCGCCACAAGAAGAAGAAACAGTGAGACACTTATGGCAAGATCGCTGAAAAAAGGACCCTTCGTTGAGCCGCACTTGCTCGAGAAGATCGACAAGTTAAACAGCTCGGGCGTGAAGAAGCCGATCAAGACCTGGTCGCGCCGATCGATGGTGACACCGGACTTTGTCGGCCATACCTTTCTCGTCCATAACGGCAAAATTTTTCAATCCGTGTTCGTGACTGAGAATATGGTCGGTCACAAACTCGGCGAGTTTTCACCCACCCGTTTGTTTAAGAAGCACGGATCGCACACCGCGAAGGTGACCAAATAGTTGAGAGTTTTTAGTTGAGAGTTGAGAGACGATTCTTGAAGAGGCGATGCGCTGCCCTGACGCGGCTCTCAACTCTCCACTATCTGCTCTCAACCTCTCTGCTGCTCGCAGCAGGGAGTAATAGTTCTTTGTCAGATTCAAATCTTGAAGCCGCAGAAGCGAAAGTAACGGGCGACAGCCTGCTTTCGCAGAATGATGACCTGCGCAAACAACTCTCGCTCGAGCAGGAAACGCAGAAGACGTTGACCGATAGTCTTGTCGTCTCGAACGCCGAGGCGGAGTTGTTTCGTCGGAAATATTCTGAGCTACAGGAGCGCATGGACGCGCTCGGGATCGAGGCGGTAAGCAAGGACCGGGCGAAACTGGAGCAGCGTCTCTTGAAAGCCGTAAGCGACCTGCAACTGACCAGCCGACAAAAGGAGAGATACCGC